>JANYCH010000153.1 GCA_025360395.1 Cytophagales bacterium
AACCTCCTATGCCAATATTAACAATGTCTGTAATAGATTTATTTGTATACCCCTTCCAGGAACCACTATGTATTTTCTCACAGAAAACTTTCATTTTAGAAAGGACTGCGTTTATTTCAGGCATAACATCCTTCCCTTCAAAATACACAGGTTTATTAGAACAGTTCCTTAAAGCAGTGTGTAGTACAGCCCTATTTTCGGTATTGTTTATTTTTTCGCCGTTGAACATGTCTTCGGTAAGCTGCTTCAGGTTGATTTCTTGGGCCAGGTCAACCAGCAGTTTGATAGTATCTTTTGTTACCCTGTTTTTAGAAAAGTCAATAAGGATGTCATTGAACTGGATATTGAATTTGTCAAAACGTTTTGGATCATTTGCGAAAAGATCCTTCATGTGAAGATTTCCGACGGACTTGTAATGTTCTTCTAATTTTTTCCAGGAAGTTAGATCAGTAAGGGAAAACGACATGATGTTGAATTAAATAATACAATAACAAAAATAAGATTGCAAAACTAAAAAAATAACGACGCTTAACAATCTCAATTCAAGCTGAAAGGACAGAATTTGGCTCGAAAACCAAAATGCTATAAAATAAAAAGGACTGAAAATTTAATCCCAGTCCTTTTTAACCAAATTGTTTATAACTATTTTTTTTCTTCTGAAGGAGTTTCAGATTTCTCAGCGGACTTGTCTTTTTTGCAGCAAGATTTTGAGTCCTTTTTTGATTTAGATGAACAGCAGGATTTTTTCTTATCCTTGTCATCGCCACCACCTTGTGTATTTGCAACTGCTACACCTAAAAAACTAAATAACGAAAGTGCTAATAATATCTTTTTCATGATGGTCTTTTATGTTTTAATTCTTTTTAGAACAATATAAAGTTACGAATTGGTTCATTGCGAAATGGCATTTTGCTTTAAAATACTTTCACTTTTCCTTTTTTTAATTTCGTTTTAAACTCCCAAAAAGTATCTGTACCCTTTATATCAATCCTCTTAACCAGGAATGGGTCTTTTAAAGGCCAGGAATTTATAGCATTCCCTATCCTGAATGCCAACGTTATGCCTTTTGCTATCAACTCTACTTTAGCCTCTTTTAATTTGATTTTTTCTTTAGGGTATTGCCCGAATGGAAATGCCAGAACTGGTAAATAGGAAAACTCAAGTTTATCCAATTCTTTGCGGGAAGTTTCAAGGTCCTGTGAGAAAGCTGAAATTGACATCTTTGCCAGGTTCTGATGTAAAAAAGAATGAAGACCGTATTCAAAATAAGGCTGACATTCTTTCAACTCTCTAATATTCATTATTTTATCTGATCCACCATCCCAAACATTCGTTTTTCCTATAAATGAAACCGGCAGGAATATGCAAGCTTTAAGGTTGTATTTCTTTAAAACCGGGAGCAAAAAAATCAGGTTGTTTAAATAGGCATCGTCAAAGGTAAGTGCAACAGCTTTCTTTTGGAGCAATCCTTTTAATTCATTCGCTTTGAGAATCTCTTCTACAGAATAAAATGTATAACCTTCATCAATGATGTATTTAATTTGTCTTTCAAAATCCGCAAGTTTCACTGTGAGCATATCTGAAGTGCTTTCAGATAATTTATGATACATCAGTACCCTGAGCCCGGCTTGTAGGGGGGTAAAGAAATTAAACCTCAGTTGTACAAAAAGAAGAGCTAAAAGTGATAATATGAATATAATGAACCACAACTATTCTTCAAGATAATCTAATTCTTTGCCAAATGTTTCCGAAAGTGCCATCAAACTAAAAAATGAAATTGCCATAATTCCAATGGCAATTAAAGCTGTGCCACCTATCAAACCTAAAGATGCTTTGGCCACATTTAACACCATGGTTACCAGGATTAACGATCCGCGTACAAAATTTG
Source organism: Cytophagales bacterium (assembly GCA_025360395.1). GTDB lineage: Bacteria > Bacteroidota > Bacteroidia > Cytophagales > UBA9547 > UBA9547. The sequence continues at coordinate 1,889 of JANYCH010000153.1, forward strand.
GCACTGTAGTGGCTACAGTTGCCCTCAGGTTAGTCCCAAATTGCTCTGATGCAATAGTCACAAATACCGCCCAAAAACCAACAGAAAACCCTAAAAGAAATATCAGGATATAAAATGTGGTGCTGTCAAGTCCTGTTAAATATAAATAAAGTGTGACCAGAACTGTATTTAGTGCATAAAAGAGGAACATGGCTCTTTTTCTGCTTTTTAGATATTGACTAATCCCACCACTTGCAAGGTCCCCCAAAATCAAACCCGAATAGCACAACATCACACTGGTGCCATTTTCAATAGTTCCTACCACACCTAGTTCTTTGGCAAATTGAGGGGATAAACCAACCAGTTTTCCTATAATAAACCAGACAGGAAGCCCGATCAGTATACAATTAAGGTATTTTAGGGCTATTTGCCTGTTTTTAAATAAGGCAAAGATATTCCCTTGCTGAATGTGCTTCTCTCCCATTTTGGAGAACATGCCTGATTCGAAAACCCCAATCCTTAAAAATAACAAGGAAAGGCCCAATCCTCCACCAATCCAATAGGCAACCTGCCATCCTATTTTACCAACCAAAGCAGCTACCACTGCACCTGTAACTCCAATAGATGCCACGATCATGGTACCATAGCCACGGTTTTCTTTGCTCATAATTTCGGAAACCAATGTTATACCAGCACCCAACTCTCCGGCCAAACCAAAACCGGCAATAAAACGGAGTACTACATAAGCGTCCATACTGGT
>JANYCH010000156.1 GCA_025360395.1 Cytophagales bacterium
CCCGGAGGTTTTTCTTATGGGGATTATCTTCGAACTGGTGCTATTGCCCGTTTCTCACCGGTTATGGACAAAGTTGTGGACCACGCTGATAAAGGTGGATATGTTTTTGGAGTTTGCAACGGTTTTCAGATTTTGACAGAAGCCGGGTTATTACCAGGGGTTTTGCTGAGAAATGACAATATGAAATTTACCTGCAAAAATGTTTACCTGAAACCAGAGTCGAAATCTTCTATTATCACTTCAAAACTTGACAGGGACAAGGCATACATGATACCAATTGCGCATGGAGAAGGTAAATATTATGCCAATGATGCAACAATAAAGGACCTGGAAAAGAATGACAATATTCTGTTCAGGTATTGCAATGAGTATGGAGTTGTGGATGATAATTGCAATCCTAATGGCTCTTGTAACAACATTGCAGGCGTAAGCAATAATAGAAAAAATGTATTTGGAATGATGCCGCATCCGGAAAGGGCTGCCAATGCAATTCTGGGTAATGAAGATGGCAAAGCGATATTTAAATCTTTGTTAGCTGAAGTTCTTGCTTAATGAACGGTGAAGCTTATTTAGGCATCCTCACTTTTTTAGGAACAGGTGGTTTGTTTCTTTTGGTTACTTTTTCCATTTCCAAGGCTTTAAGGCCGGACAAGCCAGATCCAGAGAAACTTAGCATTTATGAATGTGGAGAAGAGGCAGTTGGGAACGGACAAATAGCCTTTAATTCCAGGTTTTTTGTTATTGCCCTTATTTTTGTCTTGTTTGAAATAGAACTCATTTTTCTGTTTCCCTGGGCTATTGTTTTTTCTGATCCTAAAATGATTAGAGCAAACGGAAGTGCCTGGACCGGATTAGCTATGTTAGAGATGCTGGCTTTTGTATTCATTCTTTTAATGGGATTAGTTTATGCCTGGGCAAAAGGACATTTAGACTGGATAAAGCCAATAACTGTTCCGACAGAAACTAAAAGCTCAATTCCTAATGAGCAGTATCAAAACATTAACATAAAGTATTCAGGATCAATAGTAAAAGAAAATAATATTCAAGCTTAATATATTTTTATCACGATTTTCTGGCATTGTTTTTTAGAACCTTGTTTGTTTCAAATATCAGAACTATTGGTCCTGATTTCCCGTAAAAACCTTAACATTTTAAGAATTCAAATTTTCTATTGTAACATGGATTTAGCAACCTCTTCTAAAATTGACAAAGCAACTCAGCAAAGAATAAATACTTGGCTAAGTGGCAATTACGATGAACAAACTAAAAGTGAAATCAGGCTTATGATTGCTGAAAACAGGGAAGACGACCTTGTGGATTCATTTTACAAACAACTTGAGTTTGGAACTGGGGGCTTGAGAGGAATAATGGGGGTCGGTTCAAATAAAATGAACAAGTACACAATTGGGGCTGCCACTCAAGGACTTGCCAATTACTTAAAAAAGAATTTCGTTGAAGATGCTATTAAAGTAGCCATAGCTTACGATTCAAGGAACAAATCTGACGTTTTCGCCCAAATCACAGCTGATGTTTTTTCAGCAAACGGGATCCATGTATATCTCTTTAAATCATTGAGGCCGACGCCGTTACTATCTTTCACTATCAGGCATTTAAACTGCCAGAGTGGAATTGTTGTCACAGCTTCTCATAATCCTAAAGAATACAATGGTTATAAGGCGTACTGGAATGATGGCGGACAAATGATTGCCCCACATGATACTAATGTAATAAATGAAGTGATGGCAATAAAGGACATTAGCCATGTAAATTTCAATCGCAATAATGCCCTCATAACCATATTGGATACTGAAATTGACAATGTTTATATAGAAAAGGTAAAAGCATTATCTCTTAACCCTGAGTCAATTAAAAGGCAAAAAGATATCAAAATAGTCTATACTCCTATACATGGTACCGGAATAACTCTAGTCCCGGAATTGTTAAAAAGATTCGGTTTTGAAAATGTAACAGTAGTAAAAGAGCAAAGTGAACCGAATGGAAATTTTCCTACAGTAGTATATCCCAATCCCGAAGAAGGGGATGCATTATCATTGGCCATTCAAAAAGCAAAAGAAATTGACGCTGACCTAGTAATGGCAACTGACCCTGATGCGGATAGGGTTGGAATTGCAGTAAAGGACAATAAAGGTCAATGGGTTTTATTGAATGGAAACCAGACAGCAAGTATATTACTTTATTACCTCATTAATGCATGGAAAACTGCTGGCAAAATAAATGGCAAGCAGTTCATTTGCAAAACCATTGTAACCTCTTATATTCTTGATTCAATTGCTGAAGACAATGGAGTAAAATGTTATAATGTTTTAACAGGCTTTAAATTTATCGCCGACCTTATCAAAGAATTGGAAGGAAAAGAAACCTTCATTGCGGGTGGAGAAGAAAGTTACGGATATCTTGTTGGCGATTTTGTCCGTGATAAAGATGCTGTATCCTCATGCGCATTTATTGCGGAAATGGCAGCATTTTATAAAGACAAAGGACAATCTTTGTATGATACACTGTTAGAGATTTATACCAAACATGGTTTATACAGAGAAAGACTTATTTCAATAACAAAAAAGGGCAAATCAGGTGCTGATGAAATTAAGGAAATGATGCAAAACCTGCGGTCAAAACCAGCGTCTCATTTGGGAGGATCCAGTTTAACAAGCTTAATGGATTACGAAAATCAAGTTGCAACTGACATTGCCACAGGATATAAAACTGCTATTAAACTTCCTAAATCTGATGTACTCCAGTTTATAACTGAAGACGGCAGCCAAATTTCAGCAAGGCCTTCTGGTACCGAGCCGAAAATCAAATTCTATTTTAGTGTGAAAGAACCTCTTCCTTCAAAAAATGAATATGAAAGCGTTTTGAAAAAGTGCGATTCGAAAATTGACCAGATAATAAAAGATTTGGGTTTGTAATTCATTCAGCCCCTCCCAAAAGAGGGGCTATTTATTGAAATATCAAGTCTTATAAAATTTTGACTAAATAATGTCAACCAATAGAAATAAATCAATTAGAGTAAATATCATTGTCCTTTGAAAGAAGTGTAATTCTTCTTTAACATTGAAGTAGAATAAAAAGAGATTTAAACAAGGACCAGACTCAGTAAGTATCGGATATTATGTAATTCCAGGATACCAACTCTTTAATTTGCGATTAGCGAAATATACTTCGTTTTTCAGATATCTTGCTTATAATAAGCCTGTTTACTAAACCAAACTACTATAAAACATATTTACTTGCCTGGATAGGTTTGCTAACCTCATAAATTGCTGGCTGCGTCTTTTTTTAATATGATACCCATCCTTTTCGGATTTTTTAAATAAGCTTGTCATAACCCAATACCTTAAGTTTGGCCCCCTTCAGTTCATATCCAGGTCGGCTTTGGATCTTTAATGGAATGCCAGTTGTCATGCCTTATTAAACTGGCTAAACGCTCGTCAAATTCACATACTATTGGGATAAGAAGTAAGAAGTAAATACCAGCCTATCTTTAGTTAATTCTTAAAACATATATGTTATAGAACCGTATAAATTTTTAATAATGGTTATATTGAAAATAATATGAAATCTAGAAAAATTTTGACTTTGGCATGAAAAATACTGTACTGATAAAAAAAAGTTTATTACTATTTTTATTATTAACGTTTTTAGTCTTAAGGACTTCAGCTCAAACTAATTTTATATTTTTAGATAGTAGCTATGGAGGTTCATGTGGTCAAAGCATAATTAACAATGGATTTGAAGAATCGAGTTCATTTTTAAACAGCATTAATAGTAGTACAATAATAAATGAAAGCTATGTTAATGGTTGGAAAACAACTGGCAGTGACAATAATATTGAAATTTGGAGCAATGGCTTTTCGTGAATCATGCTGCTCTCATTCTTGTTCGGTGCCATGCCGGGCACCATGGGTTGCCTTCGCCCTCCCCGACCTCCTCGGCCTGGTCGTGGTGGAGGCGGCGGTGGTGGAGGCGTTTTTTTTCCACGAAAACCGGCAGCACCAGCACCTCCACTGAGTTCCAAGCTATGCTGGATGAATCCAGCGGCACGGCTCTTGC
>JANYCH010000162.1 GCA_025360395.1 Cytophagales bacterium
CGCACGTATTGCCCAGCTTGCCCGTGCGGTCGGTATTCATATGGTTCTGGCCACTCAACGACCTTCGGTAAACGTGATTACTGGTATTATCAAAGCCAACTTCCCGGCGAGGGCCTCATTTAAAGTTTCTCAAAAAATTGACTCAAGAACTATTCTGGATGAAGGAGGTGCCGACCAGCTTATTGGCATGGGAGATATGTTGATAAAAGTAAACAGCGACATTACCAGGTTGCAATGTGCTTTTATTGATACCCCTGAAGTGGAAAGGCTTTGCGATTTTATTGGCAATCAAAGAGGATATCCAACGGCCTATCAATTGCCTGAATATTATGGCGATGATGAAGAAAAAGTCCCTGGAGAGTTTGATATGAATGACATTGATCCATTGCTGGCTGATGCAGCAAGGCTACTCGTTATCCATCAAATGGGAAGCACTTCACTTATCCAGAGAAAAATGAGCCTCGGGTATAACCGGGCAGGCAGAATTATGGACCAACTGGAAGCTTTGAATGTTGTAGGCCCAAACCAGGGCAGCAAGGCCCGTGAAGTATTGGTTTTGGATGAAATGAGCCTTTCCCAAATGCTTCAGGAAAAAGGAATTGTATAACCTGGGTAAATTAATTGTAACTATTTGATGTTAATAGCCGTGATAGTAATCAATATCTGTTAATTTTACGACCAATTTTGCCAATCAATGAATAAGTCTTTCTATTACCTTACTCTCTTATTTATAACCTTCTCCTTTACAGGATATTCCCAGCGCGATCCCAAGGCTGAACAGATCCTCAATGATATGAGCAAGAAATACAAAAGCTATAAATCATTTAAAGCAGATTTTTCTTATATCATGGAAAGCCCAATGGCGGGCAAGAATGAAACTATTACAGGTGAAATTTTTGTAAAAGCAGATAAATTCAAACTGAAGCTTGGCAATCAGGAAGTAATCAACAACGGAACTACCATCTGGACATTTTTAAAAGATGAAAATGAAGTAAATATTTCCAGCTACGAACCTGATCCTGAAGAAATTACACCTAATAATATTTATAATGTCTACCAAAAAGGATACAAATATTTGTTGCTTGAAGAAACTCCTGCAACCCAGGTTGTGGATTTGATTCCTGACGATAAAAGCAAAAAAATATTTAAAATCAGGATAACTGTCGACAAAAAGGATAACACAATTAAAAGCTGGAAAATGTTCGAAAAGTCTGGCAACAGGTACGTTTACAACATTTTAAAATTCCTTCCTAATCCTGTAGGTGTAGATGATAAATTTTTCGTATTCGACAAAAACCTTCATAAAGGAGTGGAAGTTGTCGATTTGAGATAATCATGGATCGTTCCCAACTAGTTAAAACAATTTTTGAGAAACGTTCTTGTCTTTGTGTTGGATTAGATACGGATATTCAAAAAATTCCAAAGCATCTTTCAACCTTAGAAGATCCTGTCTTTGAATTTAACAAGGCCATCATTGATGCTACCCTCCCATTTTCGGTAGCATATAAAATCAACACGGCCTTTTATGAAGCAAGCGGTTCTGCAGGTTGGAAGAGCCTGGAAAAAACAGCTGCTTATTTACCTGATTCAGTTTTTAAAATTGCAGATGCCAAAAGAGGTGATATCGGCAACACAACCGACATGTACGCAAAAGCTTTTTTTGAACACTTGAATTTTGATTCGGTAACGATTGCACCCTACATGGGATCTGATTCAATAACTCCATTTTTAAAGTATAAAGACAAGTGGGCCATTATCCTTGCCTTGACTTCTAATGCTTCAAGTACAGATTTCCAGTTAAAAAAATTGTCAGACTCTGACAATTCATTATATCAGGAGGTTTTGACTTTAACATCTGCTATGGGCAATATCAGCAACTTAATGTATGTAGTTGGTGCGACTAAAGCCTCGGAATTAAAAAGTATAAGAAAACTGGTTCCTGATCATTTCTTGCTAATCCCAGGAGTTGGGGCCCAAGGAGGAACTGTTAAAGATGTTTTTGAAGGTGGTGCAAACAAAGATTGTGGTTTGCTTATCAATTCATCAAGAGGTATTATTTATGCTTCTAAGGGCGAAGATTTTGCGGTAAAAGCTGCACAGGAAGCAAAACTACTTCAAAAGGAAATGGAAAGTTTTGTGACAGTATAGAAATATTCTTGTTCTTTTTACGTTTAATATTTTTACATACTTCCGGTAATTATGGTTTTAGCAAAAAACATTTCGCTTTTTTTTGCATTATTATTGTTAAATATATTAGCCTATTCTCAGGAATATAGCTTTGTGCAATTAAAACCTAAGGTTCATTTGTTGCCATTAATCAATCCAGATCGCTATTTTTTGCAGGGAAGTATAGAAGTGCTTTTTAAAAACAGGATGGGGCTTGAAATTGGGTATGGAAGACGAATTCCAAAATTTAGTACTGGAGGAATTGTAAAACCATTTGGGGAGAGCATGATGGTAGAAATCAACTATTATCCAAAGGCTATAAAAAGTGGAAAAAATGTTCGGATTAGGATGATTTACGGACTCTCAGTAAAGAAAATAATTGATTGTCAGAATAAAAATATTACCTGGACTATTCAATCAGATAACTCTCTCAACCAACAAATAATAGAGAATGTTGGTGTTAATAAATCAATGCTCATTTTTGGAATAAAATCAGGAATAGAATTTTATTTTTTTAAGACTTTTGGATTAGACTTGTTTGTTGAACCAGGCTTAAAATATAAAGATAATAGCCTTCAATCAGTTTATTACACTCAGCCAGGTGTTTCCCAACAAAATCAAAGTATTGACATGTTGGATTGGAAGCCGGATAGGGGGTATTACCCAAATCTGAATATTGGTGTGCGTTTGTTTTGGTTGCTGAACATGAAAGATTTTGTAAAAAAGTAATTCTAAAAATCGTAACCCAGCGTTACATACCACACAGGCTTTTTCACCACATAATCCATTACTCCCCAAGCCAGGTCAACTTTTAAGTAGTAACCCAATAACATGGTCCTTAAGCCAGGCCCAAACCCTTGCAGCCAGGGATTTCTATAATTAACAACCTGAGCGGAAAAAGGATTGTTTTTCGGGGCAATTGTAACAGTGTTGAAATTATTTTCTTTATCCCAGGGATTTGTTCCTGACCAGGCCGTTCCTACGTCATAAAAACCTGTTAACTGAAGGTTCTTAAGAAAATTACTCCCGATAACACCTCTGTAAAAGTATTTCACAATGGGCCACCTAAGCTCAAAATTAAAGACCAGGTGATTGCTTCCGTAAAGTTGGTTATAGGAAAACCCTCTCATATTGGTTACATATTTATTAAATAAAAGATCTCTTTTATCAAGAAATACAGTGTTATACAATGGACTGGAAGTTTCTGAAGTATTGGCCGAATTCCCGGTTACCCAATTGTCCATTCCCCCTAGTAGAAAGTTCTTTTTTGCGGGGCCCAGAAAACTACCCCCTGTAAACCTCATTGCCAGAATAAGTTCCTGGTGAATTCTCTGGTATCTTCTTAGATCAAGAACCACTTTTCCAAAATTCTGTATTTTATCATATACAAAAGCACTGTCATTTTTTTGAAAGGCATAGTTAAAATCGTAGGCAAGCTTGAACTTGGTCCCCTCCTGCATATTGTGGCCAACTATTAAGGTATTATCATAAACTGCCTCCATGCGATAACTTGCATAATGTGTGTACCGATCATAAGGATCGTTCCCCGCAAAAGGGCGGGCAAAATTGAACCTGCTATTCATGTAATAGGGCACAAGAGCTATCCTGAATGTATTGGTTATTGGATATGCGATTTCAACCTCAAATTTATTTACCGTGTATTTGGTAGGCTGATAAGCTGTATTCTGATTAGAAATATAAAGTCTTTGCTTTTCATACCTGAATTTGAAATCTATCTTCTTTTTTAAGTATTGATACTCAAGATAAATATTGCTGGTACGCAAATCTGTACTTCCAAAAAGACCACCATAAAACCTGTGGTCATTGAACATATCTGCCAGAGTAAGGTTCACTACTCCGCCTATGCCCCTCAATGGGTCAAAATAGAGCGTGGTGACTGTATTTTCTATCCCTAACTTATGCCTGGCTTTCCATAAACCTCCTTTAGCCGCAAAAAGCTGATAATCTGATTTATATAGATAATATTTGTCAGTTTTTATTCCTTGCCTGTTGGCATAAAATCCACTAGTAGCCTTCAGCGTATTTTTTTCAGATTCGAAAACAAATGTTTCTGTTTGTACAGTATCTAAGTCCAGGATATTGACTGAAGTATCCCTGGCCAGCTTTGAGATAGCCGAATCAGTCATTGAGCCGTTCATAATTGCATCTACCAGCTTTTCAAGCTTTTCAGATTCCATATCAGACCTTAATTTATCTTCTACTACTTTTATAGCCTCTCTTCTGTTCTTTGCTACTTTCTCTTCTTCATCCTCAAATTGTTTTTCCAGGTAAACCTGCCTTGTTGTTTTAGAGGTTTTAACTTCAGAATTTATATTGACAGGTTCAAAATGAGCTCTTTCTTTCCCTTTGCTGATCGAAACATAAGCAATGCCCTGGCTGTTATAATTAAAATCGAACTCCCTATAGCTTTGGGCATTCCTGGTTATTTGCTGCTCAGTTGCTGCCGTATCTTCCAGGGAAAGTTTAAAAACATTCATAATCCCATTTTCATCGCTCAGATAAGTAATATTCTTTTTATCAACACTTACTGGCTTTATTTCATCTGAGGTGGCGTGTGTAATCCTTTTTAAAACTGAGGTTGAAATTTCAGGATCATAAACAAACAGATCTAAATTACTGCCGATAAGCCTGAACCTGGCTTCGTCTACACCCAGTGTATCGTTATGCCTGTTACTGCTCCAGATCAGATTTTTTGTACCCTTTTGAAATATGGGATTTAGGTCATCATACATATCATTTGTAATGACCTTTGTACTCGCCCTTCTTGTATCATACAAATAAATATCACTTTGCCCATTCCTTTCAGCTGACAGTACTATAAAATTATCATCAGGCGACCAGTTAAAATCAAGGATCTGATTGAAATTATAGATTTTAATCCGGCTTTTTACAGTTCCATTTTGCTTGTAAGTCTTGAGTATATGCCTGTTTTTCTTTTTCAATAAAACAGAAAGCTGATTGTTATTTTTCCATGCAATAAGGGGCATATTATAATTAACCTTTTGATTCACAAGGTTTGTCCCCCCCCTCTTTAAGGTCCTTTTTCTACCGAATGAAATTTTTTCTTCGGTTTTAACCTTGATAACACTGTCTTTCAATATGGTTTTCAAAACGGCTGTATCCTCAGCTACGCCAAATTCTTTGTCGATATCAGAGACCTTTTCAGGCTCCGTTTCTTTTCTGACAACAGCTTCTTCACTTACTACTTTTCGTCTTATTTTAGTAACTTTTACTGTATATCTTCCTTTAAGATTTTGTGTATAGGCTATTCTTTTACCGTCTGGGCTTATTTTTATTTTGTTATAATCTACACCCCTATAGTTTGATTTTTTGATCCGGCTGGATTTTTCAGGCCTGGTATAATCTTCCGAGACCTTATCTGCCATATCAATGTAAAAGGACTTCCAATCCTTCATAAAGTCCCTGTACTTTATATTCAGAGTGTTTTCAATGGCTTCTCTGTCATTTCGCATTATCCTTCCGAAAGAGATAATGTTGGCCATTTCAGCTTCGCCATATTTAAAGGTGATGTAATTAAAAATAGATTGTCCCAAAAGTTCTGCTTCTTTTCCTCTAAATTTTGCAGGATTTCTTAAACGGTATTTGGTAACGACATCCCGCATAAAGTCGTCCATTTCCTGGCTCCATCCCCTGCCAACATATGCAGCAGCCCCGGGAACAAACCAATCAGGCAAGTTCATTAGCAAAGAGTTCTGATATACCTCCCTTATGTTACCTCCATAAAGCAGATCTGTAATGTAAATACGGGCGATATTTACGCTTATATCATTTTTGAAATCAATTAGGTTGCCATTAAAAGCCAATTCTGCGTTGAGCTTGACAAAATTTGTTTGTCCGCCAATAAATGCCATCTCATCATCTAAGCCTATATTGCTTTGAAGCAAGTCCGAATGTGAGTTATAAAGCAGGATCCTGGTTTTTCCAAAAGGGGCATAGCCAATGAGCTTGCTAATCCTTTTAAATTCCTCTTCCGCATGTAGAGCAGTAAAACGGGCTATTTCTGACCCTTCCCTGTAAAAATAAATTTCAAAATTGTCTGTCTTGTAATATGTCCAGTCAAACCTTTTATGCTGAATCCTATTCTTCCCAAAATGGTCCATAGTGCTTTGGGCCTCAATTTTGCAGGGCAGAAAGGCAATAAAAAGTACTACCAGTAAAAAGAGACAAAGCTGTAGAGGCTTAAGCCGCAGGAACATCTATCAGGAACCGTTTATTTTAATGATAAAGGTAATCAAATCGGCGAATATCCACTTCTGCCAGCAAAGGTTTATGATGAACCATAAAGTTGGCCATTTCTAAAGAAAAATAAGGTGCTATAGAAACACCTTTAGTCCCTAAGCCATTAAATATAAATACATTAGAGTGTTTAGGGTGGCTACCTAACAATGGTTTTCGGTCTACAACTGTAGGCCTTATTGCAGCATTTTGTCCTATAATTTTGTAAGGGCTTTTTAATACTAGGTCTAATTTATCAGTCAATTCTTTTATTGCATTTTGTGTTGGAATTTCATCCAGATAGTCTCTTTCATAGGTAGATCCTATTCTTTGGTAATTATTTTCAGGAAGGATAAAGACCCTTTTGTTCACAATAGAGTCTACATTATAATGATCAATTTCTATATCCAGAATTTGACCTTTAGTAGGTTCTATAGGAAGATAATTAAAATGTAAGTTATCCTTATTTTTGAATCCCTGGCAGAACACAATGGCGTTCGCCTTAATATCCTTGTATTGTATTATGTTTTCATTTATACTTAAACCTTCATCTGAGAACGAATGGTTTAGCATTATATTTTGTTGGGAAAAGTATGTAAAAAACGCTTCCAGCAGCAATTTAACCTGAATATAGCCTGAGTTATTTGTATAAAATCCTCCAAAGGGCGATTTGAAATGTTTTATAATTTCCTCATCATTTGCAACCAGCTGAATGTAATTCTTAAAAGCTTCATCTGAGCTTTGCCCATACCAGTAATTCTGATCGGCGATGGAATCAAATGGACGAAAAATAGGTTTTTTATGTAAAATTTTTGCTCCGAGGACCTTTTCTAATTCTGTATAATAAGTTTCAAGGAAAGGGAAGAGGGAATCTGCCATCCAGGTTTTTACCAATCGCCTGCCCGTTATCGGGTTATAGATTCCGGCTGCTATTTTGGATGATGTAACTTTCTCAAAATCATCGACTATTAAAATTTTTTTGTTTGCTTTAAGCAGGTTATAGCCAAGTAATGAACCCGCAAGGCCCTGACCTATTATGAGGTAATCAACCTCCATCCTTATTTCTTAGCAACAAGAAAAAGATCTATAGCATCTTTCTTGTAAGGGCCAATAAAAAAATCGTCCTGAGAAATACTTTTTACTAGGTCATCATTTTCTTTTAACAGGGAATTTCTGTTGAAGCGATTGGCAATCTCATAAGGTATCCTCAAAACTGATGCAGGTAACCGGTATTGAAGTTTTAATACATCCCATTTCATTATTTTATTAACTGAAACACGGTTCCTGTCATGATAAGTAATGAATCTCTTGCTTCCAAAAATCCCATCCACCTTCAAGTCTGAAAAATAAGGCTTTGCAATTGCTTCGAGTTCAGGGCCAATATATTCACGTTCATGCCAGGGATTTCTTGACAATGACATGGGCCTGTTTGGGGTGGTGATGTAAACTTTACCTCCAGGTTTTAATACTCTTGCAATTTCCTTTAAATATTCTTTATCTTTTTTTATATGCTCTATTACCTGGAAACTTATAACAGTATCAAAACTATTATCTGCCAATCCTTTCAAAGGGGGTAAATTCATTGTGATGAATTTACCTTCCGGAAATTTAACAGCCAGTTTATCAATCATCCCGGCAATCTTATCAACTGCTGTATAGGATTTAAAATTTCCTCGAATCAATTCTATTCCCCTTCCCTCTCCACATCCTATTTCAAGTACATCGCCATAAACCAAGGGAGCTGTTGCAGTATAGGCATAAAGCAATCTCTGGTGTATTGGATTATCAGAAGTAAGATTTTCAGAGGTTATTTCAGTGGTGTACATTTTTAGTAATGGGTATCGGGTACTTGGTATTTAGACAGCTTCTTTCGTATTGCGTAATGCGTATTCAGTATTTCGACTGATTCACCAACATGAGCAAACGGACTAATTTTTAACCCTTATTATTCCAGGTATCAGGGCTTTGGCGCCATTGCTCCAAGGTTTTTAGCTGGGCCTTCGTTATTTGCTTATTATCCAGGGCTACTTCCAGCAAGGTTGCATAGTCTGTCAAACTTGCCAGTCTTACTTCAGCTTTTTCAAAATTTTGTTTTGCCAGATCGAATCCATAGGTAAAGATAGAAACCATTCCGGTTACTTCAGCACCTGCTTTTCTCAAAGCTTCTACCGCTTCAAGGGAGCTTTTTCCGGTTGAAACCAGATCCTCTACAACCAGGACTTTGCTTCCCTGCAATAAATGGCCCTCAATTTGATTTCCCATACCATGTTCTTTCGGTTTGGAACGAACATATATAAAGGGAAGGTTCATTTTATCAGCAAGCCAGGCACCCTGAGGGATACCTGCAGTTGCAACACCTGCAATAGCAGTTGTATCAGGAAAGAAATTACAAATCAAAGTATATAAACCTTTTGTAATCTGCTTTCTTATTTTTGGATAGGAAAGCGTTAACCTGTTATCACAATAAATAGGAGACTTCCAGCCAGAAGCCCATGTGTAAGGCGACTCTGGACTGAATTTAATCGCCCCAATTTCAAGAAGGTTGTTTGCTGTCTCTTTTTTCATTTTTATTTTAAACCTTTTTTTGCAATAATCTGACAAAATTGGATATATTTTATTAGGAAACAATATGTAATTTTGTGGTTTATATCCTCCAAAGTGAAAGTATATCTGCACGACATTGAATTAAATTTTCAAAAAGTTTCTTCTTCCAAAGTTCAAGATTTTGATTTGGTTATTGAATCAGGAAATGAACAAGCAATTAAGTCTGCTAAAGAAAATGTTTTATATAATTCTGATGATTTTGATGGTATTGTTAAAATTTTAGAAGTTCTGCAGGAGAAAAACCCAAAAGGCATTACATCTGTCACTTTTCCTTTACATGATAAAGACAAAGTAAAAGAATTCTTAAAAAAAAGATATACTTATATCAAAGCTGCAGGTGGCCTTGTAAAAAAAGGAGAAACCATTTTAATGATTTTCCGCCTGAAAAAATGGGATTTACCTAAAGGAAAACTGGAAAAAGATGAAGACATACTCGACTGCGCCCTAAGAGAGGTTGAGGAAGAGTGTTGCATAAAAGTTGAATCAAAAGCGAAAATTGGAAGCACCTGGCACTGTTATCCTACGAAAACAGGATGGTACGTAAAGAAATCTACCTGGTATTTGATGAACTGTCTGGATGATGCAAACATGTCTCCACAAATTGAAGAAAATATTGAGGATATTGCCTGGATAGCACCTGAAAGCATAAGCAAATACCTGGCAAATAGTTATGGTACAATCAAAGATGTGTTTTTAAAGGCAAAGAAAAAGGGGTTTATTTAGTAATTTGTATTGGGTACTCAGTATTTGGATAATAAAAAAAGGCCACCCATTTCTGAGTGGCCTTTTCTGTCAACAGTCAACTAAGACTAAATTACTTTACTTCCTCATAGTTCACATCAGTAACATCTTCTGTTGAAGCTGAACTTTGACCGCCTTGTGAAGCACCACCATTTGGTTGCTGTGCTCCAGCCCCTTGTGTAGCAGCGTAAATTTCCTGAGAAGCACCTTCCCAAGCTTTGTTCAATGCAGCCATTCCAGCGTCAATTCCGGTTTCATCCTTCATCTCTACCGAACCTTTAAGAGTTGTTAAAGCAGCCTGGATTGCAGATTTATTTCCTTCAGAAATTTTATCTCCGTATTCCGCTAATTGTTTTTCAGTTTGAAAAACTAATGAGTCAGCGGAATTGATTTTGTCAATTTTCTCTTTCTCACGTTTGTCAGACTCTTCATTGGCTTTTGCCTCGTTCCTCATTCTTTCGATATCAGCATCAGTCAACCCTGAAGAAGCCTCAATACGGATTTTTTGTTCTTTGTTTGTGCCTTTATCTTTAGCAGAAACATTCAGAATTCCATTAGCATCGATATCAAAAGTTACTTCAATCTGAGGCATTCCACGTGGTGCTGGTGGTATTCCATCTAAATGAAAACGTCCGATCGTACGGTTGTCTTTCGCCAAAGGACGCTCACCTTGCAATACATGAATCTCTACTGAAGGCTGATTGTCTGAAGCTGTAGAGAATGTTTCAGATTTTCTTGATGGAATAGTAGTGTTTGATTCGATCAACCTTGTCATCACACCACCCATTGTTTCAATACCTAATGAAAGAGGAGTAACATCTAATAAAAGAACGTCTTTTACTTCCCCTGTTAACACTCCACCCTGGATCGCCGCTCCGATGGCCACCACTTCATCAGGATTTACGCCTTTTGATGGTTTTTTACCAAAGAACTTTTCAACTTCTTCCTGAATTCTTGGGATACGGGTCGAACCTCCAACAAGGATAACTTCGTCTATTTGAGAAACACTGTATCCAGAGTTTTTCATAGCCCTTTTTACAGGTTCAAGTGAACGTGTAATCAATTCGTCACAAAGCTGCTCAAACTTAGCCCTTGTTATTTTGCGAACAAGATGCTTTGGCATCCCGTTGATAGGAAATATATATGGAAGATTGATTTCAGTCTCATTTGAGCTTGAAAGTTCTATTTTAGCTTTTTCAGCTGCTTCTTTCAAACGCTGAAGTGCCATCGGATCCTGACGTAAGTCAATTCCTTCATCATTTTTAAACTCTAAAGCTAACCAGTCAATGATTTTCTGATCAAAGTCGTCACCACCAAGGTGGATCTCTCCGTCGGTTGATTTTACTTCAAATACACCATCACCTAATTCAAGGATAGAAATATCAAAAGTACCGCCACCAAGGTCGAAAACGGCAATTTTCATATCCTGGTTTTTCTTATCCAAACCATACGCCAAAGCGGCTGCTGTTGGTTCGTTGATGATACGTTTGACATCTAAACCAGCAATAGCACCGGCTTCTTTTGTAGCCTGACGCTCAGCATCATTGAAATAAGCAGGAACTGTAATCACAGCTTCTTTTACTTCATGCCCAAGATATTCTTCAGCTGTAGCCTTCATTTTCTGAAGGATCATGGCAGAAATTTCCTGTGGTGAATATAATCTGTCACCAATACGCACACGAG
>JANYCH010000163.1 GCA_025360395.1 Cytophagales bacterium
ATTAAAAAGTAAGTTTATAATGCTGTTGTATTCCTCAAGGGGTAAAATTTCAAAATTCCATTGTGATTTCTGGATCTTACTAATAAAAAGCTGATTATCGCTTAACAATATCAATAGCTGGTCAGAAAAAGTTTTTGTTACTTCTATCTGCGAAATATTCGTGTTTTCTGTAAACATTATTTTAGCCCTTGGGCAGCTTAAATAAGATTATGCGTGTGAATAAACTGTATCTCTCAATTTAATTATTGTTTGAAGACCTTCCGCAATAAGTTTCTTTTGTTCAACCAATTTAGAAGCCAACTCTTCAGAAATTTTAGTTTTAGAGACTAAAGCTTTTTCATAAGCCTCAATGGCAACGTTTTCACCTTCCTCACAGGAATTCAATATTGCCACCCTATCACCTTTGGTAATTTTTGATTTTATATCCATCCACGCCCTGTAAATTTTACCCGCGGTTGAAGTTCCTGTAGTAGCTTCATCGCCAGACAAGGTTACTTCTAAAGACAACTCTGAAGCGAACTTCCTCGAATCTCTGGCCATCGCTTCAAATAAACCTGTTAAAGCTAAATCCTTTGCCTCAACTGCAGCACTTTCATATCCTTCTGCCCTGTCGTTATTAATAATGATCAAATCGTTTAAAAGATCAGTAGTACTTTCAAGATTTTCCATAGAAGTAATTTTTCATTTGAAGTCAAAACATTCATGCCAGCATAAACCTGACGTGAATTAATTGTATTAATCCCATTAACCATAGTTAAGGAATATCATTTATCTTATTTTCTAATTATTTTATCCTCACTGTAAACAAATCCTTATTTTTGTAACCGCTTTACCTGACATAACCTAAATGCTTTGGTAAATCAAAATTTGTAATCGTAAATCTCCGCATGCTTACTGTTTCTAATCTTTCTCTCCGTTTCGGCAAAAGAGTTTTGTTTGAGGATGTTAACCTCAAATTCATAAATAATAATTGTTATGGTGTTATAGGCGCAAATGGTGCAGGAAAATCTACTTTCTTAAAAATCCTTTCAGGTGAAATAGACCCTACTACTGGCCATGTGATACTTAACAAAGGAGCAAGGATGGCGGTCCTGACCCAAAACCACTTCGAATTTGATGAAGAAGTGGTGTTAAACACAGTTATAATGGGTCATAAAAAGCTCTGGGGAATAATGCATGAAAAAGATGCTATTTATGCTAAAGCTGACTTTACAGATGCAGATGGAAACCGTGCTTCTGAATTGGAAGCAGAATTTGCAGAAATGGATGGCTGGAACGCAGAAACTGATGCTGCCCAAATCTTAAGCTCACTTGGGGTGGGTGAAGACCAACATTATAAACTGGTAAAAGAATTGAGCGGCAATGAAAAAGTGAGGGTACTTTTAGCACAGGCATTATTTGGAAATCCTGATGTGCTGTTGCTAGATGAACCTACCAATGACCTTGATGTAGATACTATTATGTGGCTGGAAGAGTTTATTGGCAATTTCCCAAATACAGTTATTGTAGTATCTCATGACCGCCATTTTTTAGATTCAGTAAGTACACACATTGTGGATATAGATTTTAGTAAAATCCAGATGTTCAGTGGAAATTACACTTTCTGGTATGAATCCAGCCAGCTTGCCTTAAGACAAAGGTCTGACCAGAACAAAAAAGCTGAAGACAAAAGAAAAGAGCTACAGGCCTTCATTGAACGTTTCAGTGCAAACGTTTCCAAGTCTAAGCAGGCTACAAGCCGCAAGAAAATGCTGGACAAGTTGAATGTGGACAGTATCCAACCTTCCAGCAGAAAATATCCAGGAATACAATTCAAACCGGAACGTGAAGCTGGCGACCAGGTTTTATCTGTTACAAATTTATCGGCTATTGCAGATGATGGCACAACGCTGTTCAAAGACATCAGTTTTACTTTGCTTAAAGGAGACAAAGTAGCCTTGATTTCAAAAGACGGGCTTGCTACAACTGTGATGTACAGAACCCTTGTTGATGAACTAAGCGTTCAAAAAGGAGAATACAAATGGGGATCAACGATTACAAAAGCTTTTTTGCCTGTCGACAATACCGAATATTTTGAAAATGCGGACCTTAACCTTATTGATTGGCTAAGACAATATTCACAGGAAAAAGACGAAACATATATCCGGGGCTTTTTAGGTAGAATGCTATTCTCTGGTGAAGAAACATTAAAAAACTGCAAAGTCCTTTCAGGTGGAGAAAAAGTACGTTGTATGATTTCAAGGATGATCATGACAGGTGCCAATATGCTTTTGTTAGATGAACCTACCAATCATCTTGACCTTGAATCCATTACAGCTTTTAACAATGCCTTAAAAGACTTCAAAGGAAATATTATTTTTACCTCGCATGACCATGAGTTTATGAACACGGTAGCTACCAGGATCATAGAAATAACTCCTAAAGGTGTCATCGACAAACAAATGCCTTATGATGATTATATTATTGACCCGACTGTCAAAGCTCTTCGGGAGAAACTTTACAGTTAGAAACTTATATTGAAAGCTAAATCCTCGGATTAAAATAAAACTTATATGTTTATTGAATTAATCAGTATATTGTTTTGTTTTATATATAGATAAAAAGGCATTTCAGTTTTTTCAATATGAAATTCGAGGAAATAGAAAATAAAATATCGCAGTATAAAAAGGCTGAAAAGAAACTTTTTACCACATCTTCTTTCCAGACGCATAGTATTATTTTGCTTCACATCATTAGCAGGATCGACAAAAGTATACCTGTTTATTTTATCAATACTGGTTATCACTTTCCAGAAACAATGTTATTCCGGGATGAAGTGGCTGAAAAATTCGGATTGAACTTAAAAAATGCTACCTCCACAGTACAACGTGCAATGCAAAAGGACATATATGGTAATTTCCTTTTTTCCTCTGATCCTGATTATTGCTGCCATATAAACAAAGTTGAGCCACTGGAACCTATTTTACAGGAGCATGACGTGTGGATAAACGGAGTGCGGGCCGACCAAAGTGATGTGAGGAAAGAATTCAAAATTGAACAGCCTGCTAAATTTGGTGCCATACGTTTTCATCCCATGCTGGATTGGGATAAGCGTATGATTTACCAATATATAAAGGAGCATAATCTCCCAAGGCATCCGCTGGAACAATTTGGGTACTCGAGTATTGGCTGTGAGCCTTGTACCAGAAAACCTGACCTGGAATGGGAAGAAAGACAAGGACGCTGGTTTGGAATGAACAAAACAGAATGTGGCTTGAACACTGAACTCGTTTCTTAATCAGTTGCGGGTAATGAGTTGTGTGTTGTGAGAAATTTTCCTTAACCATAACTTATTTAATATATTCGCAGCAGTTATTGATTTTAACTGTTAATTGATTATTAGGTGAAATACCTGAAATTCAGTTTTTAACCCACAACCCGAAACTCACAACCCACAACTGAATAAAATGAAGATCGCTATTACAGGTGGGGCCGGATATATTGGCTCTGCTGTTGCAGAAAGACTAAGCTTTTTAATGGAAGTTGATGAAGTCCGGGTTTTTGACAACCTATCGTTAGGAAACTTTGATTTCTTCTTCAATACTCATTTGAACAAAGAAAAAATCAAATTCATAGAAGGAGATATCCTGGAAACAAGAAAGCTTCCCAAACTTTTAAAAGATATTGATGTTTTAATTCATTTAGCTTCTTTTGAAACTTCTGCTTCTGACAATTCAAGTCTTCACAGGCTAGAACAGGTAAACCATTGGGGA
>JANYCH010000220.1 GCA_025360395.1 Cytophagales bacterium
TTCTGTATCCCGCATGGCGGAGGCGGCCCGGGTATGGGCCCAATAGGAGTAAAAAAACATCTACAGCCATTTCTTAGTGGACACCCAATAGTTAAAGTCGGTGGTGATAAAGCCATACATGCAGTATCTGCAGCACCATGGGGAAGTGCAAGTATTCTTCCCATATCTTATGCTTATATTGCCATGATGGGTCCAAATGGCTTAGAAAATGCTACAAAATATGCAATTCTGAATGCTAATTACATTAAAAGTAGGTTAGAAAAGCATTATCCTATTTTATATGTGGGAAAAAATGGACGATGCGCCCATGAAATGATAGTTGACTTCCGCCAATTCAAACACAGTGTGGGAATTGAGGTTGAAGATGTTGCAAAGCGATTAATGGATTATGGTTTCCATGCGCCAACGGTCTCTTTTCCGGTTGCAGGAACTTTGATGATTGAACCTACAGAAAGCGAAACCAAGGAAGACCTGGATAATTTCTGCGATGCGCTTATTCAGATCAGAGAAGAAATAAGGGAAATTGAAAATGGAATAGTTAATAAAACTGATAATGTATTAAAAAATGCCCCACATACAGCTTCAATTTTAATATCTGACTGGAAAAGATCTTATTCAAGAGAAAAAGCTGCATTTCCATTAGAAAAACTTAAAGAAAATAAGTTCTGGCCATCTGTAAGCAGAATAGACAGTGCATATGGCGATAGAAATTTGGTTTGTACTTGCGAACCAATAGAAAGTTACCAAGAAGAAGTTGTAGTTTAAAAAGAATCTAAAAATAGAGCCCTTCGTTGGCACAGGAATTTATTATCAACATCAGAAATGATAATTTTTCAAACGAATTATTCTCATAACTAACAGATAATCAAAGATTTAATTTAACACTAAGGATATAAAAACTATAATTGACATACTTTATTTAGAAGAATATAAACTGCTGCTTTTGTTGAACAACGGGCAGGAAAAAGTATTAAACCTTGAGAGCGCACTTGAGCATCCTGAGTTTGAGGATTTAAAAGAAAAGAAAACATTTTCCAAATTTGTAATGGCAAATGGCATGCTGGCATGGTCAAACGGAAAAGGACTTCACCATGACCACCTAATAAATATGTTGGAAGACAGTGAAATGTTACTTGCAGCTTAATATCGGGAAAAATGGGTAATAAAAAAAAGGTGGCATTAGCCACCTCTTTTTTATTGCTCTTTGTAATGAAATGTTAATCCCCCATCAACATAATAAGTAGAACCAGTCACGTATTTTGCTTCATCTGAAGCTAGAAATGCAACTACTGCGGCAACATCCTCTGGTTCACCTAATTTACCTAATGAAATATTATTTTGAAGGCTGGTTAGTAATTCCGGTTTGTTTAAAAGTTCTGTATTAATTGACGTTTTTATAGCACCTGGTGCAACGTTATTTACCCTTACATTAAAAGGGGCCAATTCTACAGCCAGGTTTCTCATAACCATCTGCATACCTCCTTTACTAGCGCAATAAGCAGTGAAATTTGGAAAAGGCAACTCCTCGTGTACAGAACTATTATTTACAATTACTCCTCCCCTTTTGTTCTCAACAAGGTATTTAACAAATGCCTGAGATAAAAAAAACATCCCTTTAAGGTTTACATCTAAAACAAGGTCATATTGTTTCTCTGTAACTTCTAAAAATGGTGCATGAACTTCCACACCTGCATTATTTACCAAAATATCCAATTGCCCAAATTGTGAAATGCTCTGATCTATAACGCTTTTTAAGGTTTCTACTTTGCTGATATCAGCCTGAACAAAAAAGCCTTTGGAACCGGTTGCGTTTATAAGTTTAACTGTTTCAGCTGCATTTTCATCTTCTTTAAGATCATTGACAATTACATTTGCTCCTTCATTTGCCAGCCTTAAAGCTATTGCACGGCCAATTCCCCTTCCACTTCCTGTAACAAGTGCTACTTTTTCAGAAAATCGCTTCATAAATATTTTTTGTCGCAAAATAGAAATAAAAAAGGCCCGAACTATGCCAGGCCTTTAATAATAATTGAATTTTAATTTAAGCAAATGCACTTATTACTCCTCCCATTATCGCAAGATTAATTATCCAATATCCGGCATTTATGGCAATATATTTAAAACTTCTTCGCTCAAAAAGTGCACTGTTTGCAATTATAGGCGATATCATTAATACCCCAGTCATAGTTCCATGTAAAGCACCGTGCTTGAAAGTGCGGTAATTCTGTCCGTATTTCGCCATAAAATCTGTCACAAGCTTGCCAACTGCAGAGTTAGGATCGCCAAAACCAGGTTCAGCAATCAGAATAGAATATACATGATATTGATGGATTACGGCAAAATTCAAAGCAAGTGCTACCATAAAAGCAAAAACATAGCCTAAAAACATTATAAGAGGCATATTTGCTTCTCTAGCTCTTTCCTGGGTCAATCCAGACTCTCTCATCCAAGTGTTTCCCAGTACTTTAGGATTGTACCATATAAAACCCATTACTAACGGAACTAATGCTGCTAAAGCAGTAATCAGAAAATTTAATTGCATAATTTTAAAAATTTGTTTGGGCAAATATAAAAATCTCAATCGGTTTTTCACTTTTAATCAATTATCAAATAATACAACATATAATTAGGCAGAAAGCTGACAATGATTTATAATAGCAAACTTTCTAAAAAAAAAAGATTTGAAACCAGGTATAATATTTGACATGGACGGCGTGATTATAGTAAATATGCACATCCACGAGCAGGCATTTTATGAATTAGGTAAAAGATATGGTAAAAATATAGACAAGGATTTTTTCCTAAAAAATGTTTCCGGAAGCACGAATGATAAGATAATGCCCAAAATATTTGGTGACATTAGCAAAGAGGACATAATAAAATTATCATCAGAAAAAGAGCAAATTTACAGGGACTTATATAGGCCGGAAGTGAAATTGGCTGATGGTCTCAAAGAGTTTTTAGATTACCTAAAAGGTTTGCATATTCCAATGGCCATTGCAAGCAATGCACCAGAGGAAAACATCTTATTCATTTGCGAAGTACTGAAACTGGAGAATTATTTCTCAGCAAAACTTCATGCAGGATCCGTGAAAAACCCTAAACCAGCACCAGATATGTTCTTACTCGCTTCAGAAAAAA
>JANYCH010000231.1 GCA_025360395.1 Cytophagales bacterium
TTACCGGATATAATGCACCAGGTCTAAAACTAGTTACTTTAACTATTACAAATGCCTGTAACCAGACAAATTCTGTAACTAAAGAAGTAACAATCGCTGGAAGCACTACAGCTGATGGATGGTATGCAACTGATTTTAGATCAGCCAATTATAAAACAGTTCACATTGCTCCTAGTCTTGAAACCGCCGCTCCTGCCGGATCTATTGTTGTTGATGCTACAAATTGCAGGTCTGCAATTGCGACATTTAAAACTAATACAACACAATATTCTGCAGTAGCAATAACATTTAAAGATCCTAATAAAGCAGCTCCCAGTTATGATTTTCCAATGAATATAAAAGATTATCCATATGTTAAGTTCCGCGCAAAAGTGGACCAGGCTGTAGATAGTTTCCGTGTAGATTTATTGGACAATACATATGCTCCTACAAGTTTAAAACCTGTTTACCTTAAAGGGGAAAGAAATGCTGATGGAACTTATAAACCAATTCCTGTAAACCAATGGTTTGTAGCCACTTTAGATTTTACCGGAAGATTTCTGTCATATGTTACACCAACAACCACAAAACCAGTTGATGCGACTAAAATCCTGCAAATCAACTTCTACCCTTATTCGCAATATGCAACAGCCACAGGAAGAAAGAATTTTAACCTGTATTTTGATTGGGTTATTGTAGGAAACAAACAGTACCCCGCTCCTGATTTATCTACCGTTAATACAGCCTCAACAGTCTGTCCTGCTTCTTTAGCTTCAACCTCAATCGGGTTTATGGGGGACACCTGTACTTTAGATGCAGACGACATCTCTTGGAATACTGGAGCATCTACGCCTACAATCACTCCAAATGCTGCGGGTAAATATACTCTAACAGTTTCAAATTATGGCGGGGTTGCAACAAAAGATATTACCATATCTTTAAACCAAAATTCTAAAGCAGGATTTAGTTATACTCCTTTAACAACTAATTCTATCCAGGTTACAGACGGTTCTACCGGACCTTCTTCAAGCTTTGTATGGTACAGATTTCCTAAATCAAATAATAAAATACCGGCACCCGGTGCATGGACTAATACAAATCAAATAGGCTTAGGTCAGAACCCTGCCCCTTTTAATGGGGCAACATACCCAAGCCCTTATACCTGGGCAACTGGGGATACTGTTTGTCAAAGAATTACATCATCATGTTATAATGTCCCTACAGATAGAGGGGCATGTGTTGGTGTTTCATTTGCTATCTTAGCTCTGGATGAATTAAACGAAAGTTCTACCAGCGTTTACCCAACTTTAGCAAGCGATAACTTAAATATCCTTTTAGGTGGTACACTCAGTGGGATATTTGATGTAACAATAACTGATGTTACTGGCGTTACGCGTTCTGAATCCTCATTAGGTACAGGGTTACACTCTATTAATGTTTCCGGATATTCTTCTGGCACATACCTTGTTACAATTAAACAAGGTAACAGATCAATAAAAAGAAGGTTTATCAAACAGTAACCTGGTAAATCAGTAACGAAAAAGCCCCGAACTAATTCAGTTCGGGGCTTTTTGCTTTTTAAAGGTTTGTTGTTGTTTAAGAGCAAAGCTGTTCAACAAGCCTATCATCAAGTTTGATCATTTTCATGATAGAAAACCCTCTCGATTTGCGTTCATTAATCTTGGACATCAAAGTCGTAATCTTCTGAACACGGCTCTTGCCTTTATCATTCAGGCTGGATTTCATCATTTTGATAAACAGTGTGATATGTTCACAATCTTCTTTACCTAAAATCCTTACCTGACGCTGGACGCTGTTGATCAACTGGTTAAACAACTCTTCGTCACGCATTAAACAATACTGCAGAGCTAATAAAATCTTAATTTCAAGCTGAGATTCAGGAAATTTTTTGAGACTTAGTTCATTTAACAAGTTATTCAGGTACTTGGCTGCTTCATCGTACTTTTCAACAAAGAAACAACAACTTGCCCTGTAGGCCAGGTAGATCAAATAGCGGCCGGTATCATAGATATCGTTTTCATAATCAGTAAACAATACTTTATTTTCTTCATATAGGTCTGCCAGCTTTCCTAACCTTTGATTCCTTTCTATTTTAGAGAACAAGAACCTTGGTGAGAAAGTGTAATATCCGTAATTGGTAAGCAGAACAGATGCATAATCATTTACTTCATTGTAATGCTTTTCTGCCGGACCGTATAAATTGTAATGAATATAATATTCGTACTTTAAAAATTCAAAAACAGTACGAAGGTGATAATAGGTTGTATCCTGTCCATATGTCTCTATGGTATTATTTACCTTGTCAAAAATATCTTCAATACTTTCCTTCTCATTCGGTACATTCGCATCGTCCAGTTCTACAAACAGCCTGTGGAAGATATTGGTGGCACTCTGGTAAACATACAATCTGTGTGATTGATACAAATTACAGACATTGTTAATTTCATTATGCAAAAGTGTAAGTTCTACACTTTTGAATTCTTTTCCTTGAAGAAATAAGTCCTCAAATCTTCTGAAATAAGTTGCCAGCAAATCTTCAGCTTTATCAAGGGCAAGCATGTAGGCAATGTGCCTGTTGTACAATTGTGAGTAATGGAACTGATCAGGAGAATTGATATGCAGCCTTTTCAGCAACTTATATACAGAAGTCAATTCACTTGAAAGGTCATAATCAATAAGTTCCTTTTCAAGCTTCTTTAAAGTAGTAACAATAATGGCCTTTTTCTTAGTAAAAAATATTTCCTGGATGGATGCTACTTTTTTAAGAATGTCTGTACGTGGGTTCTCCATTTGAAGAATAAGGTATTCTTCAATTTTCTGATTTAACCTTGACCTTAAAGTGTAATATGCATTTGGATTTACATCCAATTCTTCCATTATTTTACCGTCGGAAAATTGCTTCTCCCGCATATATTTAAGCAAGTGACCGGATTTTTCAGCGCTACTATCCATTAAAGAGTGGTAGATATTCTGAAAATCCTTTTCTGTAAGCTGCTTAATGATGTTCTTTAACTTAGACATTCTTAAAAATTATTACGCAAGTAAGATAATGTGTATAATATGTGCTAAATAAACGAAATAAATGTATACAAGTTTCTCTAAATAGAAAAATATCGAGATATGAATTATAATAATAGGGTTTGCGCATTGTTCGATATAAAGATTCCAATAATCCAGGCAGGTATGGTTTGGTGTAGCGGATGGAAGCTTGCATCTGCGGTTAGCGAAGTTGGGGGATTGGGGTTAATAGGGGCTGGCTCCATGAACACTGATGTATTAAGGCAACATATTGTCAAATGTCAACAAGCAACTAACAAAACTTTTGGTGTAAACCTTCCCTTGATTTATTCTGATATTGAAAGTCACATAGGGTTAATTTTAGAGCTTGGCGTCAAAATCGTTTTCACCTCGGCTGGTAGTCCATCAAAATATACCAGTCAGTTAAAACAAAATGGGATAAAGGTAGTTCATGTGGTTTCAGGTTTAAAATATGCGTTAAAAGCACAAGACGCCGGAGTTGATGCAATAGTAGCAGAAGGCTTTGAAGCCGGTGGGCATAATGGCAGGGATGAAACCACAACGTTGTGCCTATTACAATTACTAGCAAATAAAATAGACATCCCAGTAATTGCAGCTGGTGGGATTTATTCCGGCAGAAGTATGTTAGCTGCCTTCGCTTTAGGAGCGGAAGGAGTACAAATAGGAAGTAGGTTTGCAGTTTCTTCAGAATCTTCAGCACATGATAACTTCAAACAAGCAGTAATTGATACGGAAGAAGGAGGAACAGACCTGACGCTAAAATCACTTATGCCGGTGAGGATGTTAAAAAATGAATTTTATACGAAGGTGAAAAATGCCGAAATGAACGGTGCCAGTGCAGAAGAATTGAAAATAATTCTAGGTAAAGGCCGTTCTAAAAAAGGAATATTTGAAGGTGACCTTAAAGAAGGTGAGTTGGAAATAGGTCAGATATCTTCACTTATTGAAAATAGACAATCAGCTAAAGACATTGTGGAAGAAGTATGGCAAGAATTTTTGGAACGAAAAGCTTATCTGAGTTTGTTATAAAAATCAAATAAATAACGTAATGAAATATAAAATAGGAATTTATATATTAATAATAGTTTCTTTATTACATGCTTCCTGTAAAAAAAAGGAGGTAGAAGAAATTAAACCTGTAGTGCCGGCTGAGGCAATCAAACATAAGCAAGATTCTACCCCAACTTCAAACCAGGAAAGAAAATTAATAAAAGCAGATTCACTTTATGTTGTTCAATCGGCAATTATAAAAGCAACTGCAAAATTTGATCCCACCTTATCTGCATTCCAGACCCAGTCTAAATACGATGTGAGGATATTTAGAGTAGAATATAAAACAGAGTATGAAGGAAGAATTATAAATGCCTCAGGTATCGTGGCTTTACCAATTGGTGAAAACAATTCATGGCCAACCTTAAGTTATCATCACGGAACGGTATTCGCAGATTCTGATGCGCCTACAAACAATAAAAATGACCAGTTTGTGATTGCAGCATTATCTTCGGCAGGATATATCATTTCTGCTCCTGATTATATTGGTTTTGGAAGTTCTATAGGGATAACCCACCCTTATTATGTAGCAAAATATTCAGCTTCAACTGCAAGGGATTTGCTTATTGCAACGCAGGAACTTCTGGATCAAAAACACATTGCATCCAATAAGAAATTGTTTCTGGCTGGCTACTCACAGGGAGGTAACGTAACAATGGCTGTATCCAAAAGCATTGAAGCTTCACCCTTATCAGGATATAATTTGATTGCTACTGCAGCAGGGGCTGGTGGATATAACATGGAAGGTATTTTTACCGATATCACTTCAAGGACAGAATATACATCACCCAATTATGTTGCATATATAATACAGTCTTACCGCAAAACTTATCATCTCAAAGATTCTTTAAATTATTATTTTAAAGAACCCTATGCCTCGAGGATTGATAAATTGATTGATGGTAAAACTGAAAGTTCTGTAATAAACAATAGTTTAACAACCCATTTTGATTCCCTAATTCAGCCAGGATTTATTAACGCTGTTAAAAACGGTACGGATATAAATTTCTTAAATGCACTGAAAGAAAATAACCTTCATAATTGGAAACCTACTTTACCATTGAAAATTTATCACAGTGATGCTGATGAAGTAGTCCCATATTCAGATTCTGAGTTTACTTATAAAACCATGCTCGGCCTTGGTTCTACATCAGTCACTTTTGTGACGATC
>JANYCH010000252.1 GCA_025360395.1 Cytophagales bacterium
AAAAGACATTTCGGATATTGAACAAATAAACCTAACCGTTATCGCATTAAACCACACAGCAAAACAGCTGTATGAAAAATATGGCTTCCAAGTGTTTTCTGTAGAAGAACACGCTACAAGATGGAAAGAAAAATATTATACTGAAGAAACGCTTGTGTTAAGATTAAAATAATCTCGATGTTGAAATCTAGCAAAAATGGGAAGTAATATAATTTGCAACTTCACCCCTCTTACTTTTTTTGATGCCAAAAAAAGTAACAAAAAAAGGCACGAACGCCAAAAATCTTCCTTTTCTCTTCGCTCAAACCCTTCACACTTTGCCGGAAAAGAAAGATTCACTCTGGCCTTCGATGGCCCACGCGCTACACTGTCCGCTAGCTTCTTGATCGTACATTGTGTTTATGTTCAACCACTTATATTAGTATTCCCATTTCTCAAAGGGCCTTGGAAGAAAGGGCGTTAAGAATTTCTTTATGAGCAGAGGCAAAAGAAAGACTGCTTGCCCGATAGCCTGAACTAATCACCTTTTATGAACCTGCCAGTTCGCAGGATTTCGAGTGAGGCAAAAGAAATTTAGCCGTTTATTCCAAAGTCTTGATCTTTTGGTTCTTTTGCATTAAGGCAAAAGAACTGTAAAGGATTGAGCTATAAATGGCTTAAAATATTAGTCTAAATAACTAAAAAGGACTCCCATTATTGAGAGTCCTTTTTAATAATTCTTAAGGTTAATAAGCAATTCTAAAGACAGACCTTGTATTGTTTTTTTCTGCATTGATAAAATAAACATTCCTTGGGTTTCTGCTGATATCTATCATCGTCCCCTCAGGCGATCCACTTATAGTTGCCTCTACACTGTTACCTAAAACATCGTACACTTTCACACTTTCAGGATTATTTAAATTCCGGACGTTAAAAATTCCGTTCGCAGATGGATTTGGTGAAACAGTCAGTTTTGTGTTTTCTGACATTTCTTCAGGAATGGCCAAAGGGAATGCGCCAATGGAAATATCGTCTACCAAAAAAGCCGGGTTAGCTTCCAATCTGAAGTTATTGAATTGGTTGGGATTGAATGCAGCAAACTGCAGTGCCAGGGTATCTCCAGCTTTTACCTTACCATTAATTTTTAAAGCGAATGCCTTGTATTGATCCTGGTTTCCTGTGAAAATAATACTATCAATTAAATCGCCATCTAAACCAGCCTGTTCCGTATATTTTGTCAGATAGGCCATTACTGTATCTCCTTTTCCCAGAGAAAATTTAGAGAAGCCATTAATGAATTTTTGGTCTGTGGTGGGTTTTATGAAAGTATAAATAAAAGCAGGTGAGCTTGCAGGGTCTATTCCTAACTGCAAGGCATAATTGCCTGAATGTGCATCTTTGCTTTGGGTAATAGCAAGTGTATCTGCGAATTGTAAAGCCGAACCCTGAAACCAGCTATCTGGGGTTTTTGCACCTTCAATATTGTACCAGTTATCAAAACTACCATTAGAAACTGTTGGGCCAGTGACAATCGTAGGTGGATTTGATTGGCCTCCAAAGCCAAGGCTGTCAATTGTCAGGTTCGATTGTGAAGAAAATGCCACGGGATTCTGGGACCAATAGTTATAACTAGTAATATTTAGAGTTAACAATTCAGACTTGCGAAAGGGATAGTATTGAGCATTTGTTTTTATTGTAAAGGGGATGAAAGAAGAACTTGAACCTTCAAATTTTTTAATTCCAACAATAAAATTTGTGATATTCCCGTTTAAATCTTTGGTTTTGTAGCCATAAGATATAATTCCCACATCTCCAGGTTGCAGAGAATATTTAATGTGGCCTTTTAAATATCCAGGCAAAGGCTTTCCTGTAATATCTATATCTGTGTATAATAATCCACCAATAATGGTGTCTAACCCTCCTTGATTTATAGCCACATTGCGAAGGTTTGCTGCATAAGTTCCACTGAATTTGGATGTTACCTTGGTAACGGAAGGTATTCCTCCCAAAGCGAACATAGCTGGATTAAGAGTGTTCCAACCTGAAGGTTCTTCATAAGGACCAATAGATGCTGGTTGCCAGGTTTCAAAATCATTGGATGGGATTGTTTGGGCAAAGGTTGTTGCAATAGAACAGGCAAACAGAAGAGTAAATATTTTTTTCATATTTAGATATTTGGTTTTGCAATTATAAGCTAATTTAAAACATGAACTAACTAAAGAACCAATATTATACAAGTCATTCAAAAAGAGACAATTGAAACTCATTATGGTAAACTTTGATTTTTCGAACAGTTTTTTTGATCTTGAAAGATGGTGAAATTTCATGTTTCAGGGATTCAGGTTTTGCATGCGGACCCGTACCTTTGATCTTATAAACTGCAGTTTCTTTAAACCTGGAAGCAATGATTATTTCAGTTTCCCCGGCTGCTTTCTCAAACAGTTTCTCAACCAAAACCGGACTGTTATTTTCATGCGATAAATGGGACAGGAACAAATGCGTAAGTGTATCCGATCTGTAGTCTTTAAACAGATTGTATGCTTCCCAGTTGGAAATATGCCCTTTTCCACCGGAAATCCTTTTTTTCAAATGAAAAGGATAGTGCCCGTTTTCCAGCATTTCTTCATCGTAATTAGATTCCAGAAATACGGCATTGCAATTTTTAAAATGATGGATTACCTGTGGACAAACTGCCCCGATATCAGTAAACACGCCAACAGACACATTTTCACATGAAACCACAAAACTATGGGGGTCTGCAGCATCGTGTAGTTTTTGAAATGCGGAAATGCTGAGGTTCCCAATTAAAACCGGACTGAAAGCATTGAAAGTCCGGACCATTTCAGGGCAAGGCAAAATGCTGCTGTTTTGCAGTGTCCTTTGCGTAATGTACAAAGGAAGGTTATACTTTTTTACCAGAACACAAACCCCGCTTATATGGTCAGTGTGTTCATGAGAAATAAAAATGGCTTTGATCTTGTGAATGTCAAGTTCCAGGCGTTTTAAACGTTTTTCAGTTTCCCTGCAACTGATACCTGCATCAATCAGGATGGCCTCTTCCTCATTGCCCACATAATAGCAATTGCCATTACTGCCAGAGTTCAAGGATGCAACAAAGAGGGACATTTCTTAAAATTAAGCATGTCTGTTAATATCATAGCTATATTTATCAGAATTTTTATTGTTCAAAAGGATTTATTTATACAGTAAATTTTTATTCAAAAATTCATATTTGGGGTTTTACATTTCATGAAATGGATAACTAATAAATTTTCTTTAAAAGTAAAAATATTAATATATAAAAATATTTTGTTGTTTGCTTGTAAACTTAGGCATAGTTGAATAAATTTACCTTTTATACCCACCTCATAATCCTGTTTATGAAAGCTTTCACAACAATTTATAGACCTAAAAAACGGCCTTTCTCCTACTTAAAAACACTTTTGCTTGCCCTGACAATTTCGTCATCATTTGCACAAACAGAAACTATAGTCTTTTCGCCTAACGGAGGCTGGGGTACAGGCTATAATGGTATGGTCACCATTACGCCAAATTATACAATCACTTCTTCCTGGGCCCTTAAGTTTATTATTCCTGCTGGTGCTGTTTATGGTAGTGCCTGGGTCAATAGCAGTAATCCACCATTAAATGTAGGAAACGTTTCAAGTTCCAATGATGGTGATGGTAATATTACAATCTCAGGAAGTGGCTCAATAAATATTCCTGCAAATACTCCGTTTGTGATCAACTTTCGTGTTTCAAATGTTACAAATAATGCAGCCCCAACCAACTTTGTTTTTACCAATGCAAACAAAACCGGCACATCTAATACACCTACCATCACGAATTGTACTTCTCCTTCCAATATTGTCCCTTGCAATGGCAATGTTGGTATTGGAAATTTTGCTACACCTAACGATGTAAAAGGAGCACTTCATTTAAAAGGGACTTTTTATCACGGTCTGGGTTAGCCTACAGGCTTTAACCTTATTAGCTCCCCCGTCTACCCATCCAAATATTATATACTGGAAGCGAACACTATGGGTAGGATCATAACTTACTCGGGTGGAGAGGGTACCAACATGAACAACCGCTCTTCCGTTTCCATAGGGGCAGAAGTAAACCCATGGTATCGTACTTTCGAAGTAAATGGTGGAAGAGCAGCAATTTATGGTACTTCTGGAACTTCACAAGCCAGTCAGGAAAACCTGCTTCAAATGGTAAGCAGGCGAACAAATGCAACAACTAAAGTAGGCGGTAC
>JANYCH010000310.1 GCA_025360395.1 Cytophagales bacterium
TAGGTTGCACTGTTGATTTTGAAGTGTGGTAACGACAAAACTCAACAAAAAAGCGGATGTTGAAAAACATTCAACTCCGCTTTTGTACTTTTTTTAGAATAAAATCAAAACTGATCTTATTTCTCGGATGTCAGTAAAAAATAATTATTTGTTTAAGGGAATTAAGAAACCTATTTTTGCAGCCCTAATTCAGGCGACGTAGTTCAACGGATAGAATAGGTGTTTCCTAAACACTAGATGTGGGTTCGATTCCCGCCGTGGCCACTTGAGTGCTTTTTATTCAGTCCAATTACTTGATATAAAGTATAGTCAATTTATCACCTCTGTTTTTATTTAATATATTGAATCAATTGCGGGCAGAACTAAGTCAGGTGCTTAGCATCAGCACTTAAAGACTACAAAATTCTGCTATATTTTCAGCTTGCCGGAAGAACCCGCATGGAATACTCAGGAAAACCATTCACATGATAAAAATATAAGCAAAACCAGATGGGTTTCAATGTGTGAGCCTGAAGCGGCTTTAAGAACATATTTTACGTATGCATTTTTTCCAGTCGAAATTGCATAAGAACTAAACTCCTACAGAAAGTAAAATTTCCCATAACGGTTAATCCTGTTAAACTGTCTCCAGTATTCTTTTGAGATTAGCGGAGTTCTCATTCATATCTTTTTTCAGCATCTTTTTTATCATAGGCACCATGATATTCAAAGGGAAATCTGTTTTGGTATCAAAGGTTGTAATGAACTTCGTTTGGCCAGGGCCGGCATCTTTGGTCCTTATTTTAGCATGACTGAGACCTTTGAATGGTTTTATAAAACGCAAATCTGCATCATAACCTTCTCCTTCATAAATTTTGATAATTTCCTGTTCACCTTCACCCACATTTTTTACATTACTAACCCAGGAGGATACAAAACCAACAGTTCCGTCTGTTCCTTTGTTTGTGATTTTTATGTTTGGATCGGCTAGTATCCATTTACTGTATTTTTCCTGGTTACGGATATGTTTTACGTAATTGAACACCTCACTTTTAGGCCGGTTTATCACGATTTCAGAAACAATTCTGTATTTCTTCGGCATCGCTACCGCTATAAGAAGTATTAAGCCAACAAAAGCGACAAGAAAAGTTATAGCAGTGATCATGTGATAATTTTTATTGGTGATTAATAGAGTTAATTTAAATTAACGTCACTTTTTGTTTGTACTCATATTTTTTCCAAAGGATATAAGTTATAACCATTATAGCCAGGAAAATTAAAGGAAAAGCTGTTTCCCAAAGGCTGTCTCCCATATAAACTCTTGAAAAGAAAGCACCCAAAAAATTGAAAGTTATCCCGGCAAATGCCCATTCTTTCAGGGTTTTGTATTTGGTCTGAATGAGGGCGAAGGCAGCGGCTATTTTAGCAGCCCCAGTAATTACCATCAGGTAAATAGGGTAACCCAGGTGCCGTAATACGTCTTGTCCTGCTTGTTGTTTTGTAATTCCGCCAATGCCATCCATCAAAAGAAGAAGGGAGAATAGGATAGTCAGCGTCCAGTAAAGTATGTTGAGTGTTTTCGTTTTCATGTTATTTCTTTTGAGGTGAATTCATTTCAAAGTTGATCATCCAGTTTACATCAAATTTATCTTTGCACATTCCAAAGTAAGAGCCGAAGAAGGTTTTATTCATAGGCATTTCAATTTCTCCGCCATTGCTCAGCGCGGCAAAAACTCTGTCGGCTTCTTTTTCACCTTCCACATCTATACAAATATGAAAGCTATTGCCAAAATTGACATTCCGTCCCATGGATGCAAGGGCATCGCTGGCCATTAGTTTATATCCGTTTGCAAGCGGCAATGTGATATGAATAAATTTATTGAATTAGGCGTAAGATAACAGCATTTGTTTGTATGTATAGGGTTTAGCATTCACCATCCTAGACATCAAATTCTCGAATATTCCCTCCTTCATCTTATTTCTGTTGAATCTGTAGGCGTACTCATCAATATAAGCTTGGAGGTTGTGAACACGGTGATGCATTCCCCT
>JANYCH010000311.1 GCA_025360395.1 Cytophagales bacterium
TAGGTTGCACTGTTGATTTTGAAGTGTGGTAACGACAAAACTCAACAAAAAAGCGGATGTTGAAAAACATTCAACTCCGCTTTTGTACTTTTTTTAGAATAAAATCAAAACTGATCTTATTTCTCGGATGTCAGTAAAAAAATATTATAAAATAGGATTGCAGGGATATGATTTAATCAGAAGAAGTACTGTCTTCTTCCATTTCTTCTGACATAATTTTGAGTTTTTCGGCAGTTTCATCAAATTTATCATCAACGTGTTCTTCAAGATTATTTATATCAATCTTCAAGTTACTCTGAGATGTATTAACCAATTGTTTCAAATTTGTCTCAGATTCTTTCAACTGGGCTTTCATGTTTGCTTCTGATTGTGAAACTGACTGTTTCATAATATTAACAGCTTTTATAATCACACGTTTTAGGCTATCATTTTGTTCCTTAAGTAAATCATTTACTATAGAAGTGGAACTGAAATTGGCTGATAACAATTCACCTGTTGATGACCTTAATTTTTCTGCTATAGCTGTACTGGCAGCATCATTATTTTGCATCAGGGAACTCGTTGCATCCTGAATCTGATTGTTCAAGGCAAACATTTTGAATTTTAGGCCTTTTACTTCCTGCTTAAACCTTTCATTCTCCTCATAAGATTTCCTAAGCCTTTCCTTTTGAGCCTGTACATTGTTGTAGGTGACAAAAACTGCTGCTCCGGAAACCATCAGGCCTACATATACCAGGTAATTTCTGAGATTTCTTTGCTGGTCACCAACTAATCTGCTGAATGTTATAAGAGCTGTACTTAAGAAAGTCAGCATTATTCCAATAAAATCCATATGCTAAAATTAATCTGCTGGAAGATGATCGTTTCGTAGTATAATGTTTTTCCCTTCGTCTGATTTTACAAAATCAATAAAATGTTTAACCTTTTCACTGTCTTTCGTCCTGAAATAGAAATGATAAGTTCTGTAAATAGGATAGGTTAAATTGGCAATATTTTCTGCAGTTGGTGAAAAATAGTTTATATCATCCACTGATATCTTAAGCATCTTGACAGTTTTATCAATGCTTCCAAAACCAAGATATGATATAGCAGATTTATCCTTTGCGATCTGGCCTTTCAGTTGTGCATTTGTTCCCATCATCAAGGCACGAGATGTATAATTCATGTTTTCAAGAAACAATTCCTTGAACCCTATATAACAACCTGATGTATTAGAACGGATAAAAACCCTTATTGGGGTATTTTCACCCCCAACATCCTTCCAATTTGTAATGTATCCGGCAAATATGTTTCCTACTTGTTTTTTTGTCAGTTTGGTTACCGGGTTGGCTTTGTTGACAACAACTGTGAACGCTTCTTTGGCAAAATGTATTTCGGTCAACTCTATATTTTCATTTTGAAATTCAGCTAACTCTTCATCAGTCATTTTTCTTGAAGTGACAGCAATATCTGCCTGTTTGTCTTTCAGGTAAACTATTCCCATTGTGCTCCCAAAACCAGCAAGATCTATCATACGGTCTTTGTATTTGTTTCCGTATGCCTCCCTCAATTTGGTCATGATCCTTAAACCAGATTCACTTCCTCTAATGGTAAGAATGGGAGTATTATTTTGAGAAAACGATAAGCTACTGATAGCCAAAGCTATAATTAAAAATAACCTTTTCATGTATAGTAATTAATAATGATTTTTTAGGACTAAATCTGCCGTTGCAAACAAAGTCAAAAAATTGTTAGAAGGCAAGGGAAATAAGAAGTTATATGAATCGCTTAAAGCAAATACAACAGTTAATTAAATAGTGTTACTTCGACAGTTAAAATTCAATCAATCTCATTTAAAGCATTAATTCTTTTTTCTTGAAATTTCAATCCAATCCGATCCGTTCCAAATAAAAGTTATTATATCATGGGTATCCATAGTAAAATCATTATTCATAAACGTGTTAATGCCATTTTTTATAACAATGCTGTTATTTCCAAAATATTCAATAATAAGTAGCTGCCCCGTTTGCAAACCATTACCAGTAATAGAAATATCTGTGTTTGAAACTTGATTATCAATTCTTATGTAAGTTTTATCGTCTGGAACTAATGTTCCAACATTTGATTGATAAAGCCTAAATGTGGGATTATAAGCAACTGCACCATCAATTGCTAAATTTACCTGTGGATTTGTGATCCCTAATCCGACCATGCCTTCTACTAATAACCCATTTACAGGGGCAGCGTTCACACCGGCATATGATCCCCCAATAACAGCTCCTCCTTTGATATCCAACTTACTTAATGGGGTAGCTGTACCAATACCAACATTTGTTCCATTATCAAAAATTAAAGAATTGCCTAAAGTAGTTCCAGTCGCATTATTCCATTTAGAAATATAATTTTGAGTTCCAGAACCAATTGCTACAGCTGATAAAGTTTGCCAAGTTGCATTCCCTGTTGCATCTGATGTTAAAACTTTATTTAAACCTGCGCCAAAAGGTAGTTTTATTGAACTTCCAACATACAGCTTGTCATTTGTATAAAGGCCATAACTGGCATTACCATCATTAAATGCTAAGGCGCCGAATAATGTGCCTAACGCATTCGTACCTATAACTCCAGAATTATTAGCCACTGATAATGTACTACTTCCGTAGACACCAGCTGAATAATTATTATCTCCCCCGTTGATTGCTCTTAACGCTGCATCAGAATTATTAACAGCCCATCCAGTACCTCCATTACCAACAGCAGGACCGCCAGTTCTATAAACTAATATTGTGCCGGAACCTGGGCCATAATTTGTTGAAGGACGATATACATACAATGGTGCAAGGGGAAATGTACCTCCAATACCTACATTCCCAACACCATCTATTTTAATTCCTTCATTGCCACCATCCCCACTCAGATAATTTGATCCGAGAATAATATTTTGTGTGGCGGTATGGTTACCTAAATTATCAGCACTTCCTGCAGGACCAGTTGCTCCTGTCGGTCCTATGGGGCCTGTTGCACCTATGGGGCCGACCGATCCTATAGGGCCAGTTGCTCCTGTTGCACCAGTGGCTCCGACGGGACCTGTTACACCTATGGGCCCAGTCGGCCCTATGGGTCCAGTTGCTCCTGTGGCACCGGTAGCTCCGACGGGACCTGTTACACCTGTGGGGCCGGTCGGTCCTGCAGGTCCAGTTACACCTATAGGACCTGTAGGACCTGTAGCACCATTAGAGCCGGCAGGACCTACTGGCCCAATTGCTCCTGTTGGACCGACAGGTCCTGTTGCACCAGTGGCTCCGACTGGACCTGTTACACCTATGGGTCCAGTCGGTCCTGCGGGGCCGGTCGGTCCTGCAGGTCCAGTTACACCTATAGGACCGGCAGGACCTATAGCACCATTAGAGCCGGCAGGGCCTACTGGCCCAATTGCTCCTGTTGGACCGGCAGGTCCTGTTGCACCGTCAATACCGTCTTTTCCAGCAGGACCGATGGGACCTACTGAACCTGTCGCACCAGTACTGCCAGCGGGTCCGATTGCTCCAGATGGACCTGTTACACCAGTTGGCCCGGCAGGACCTGTTGCTCCTGATGGGCCGATTGGGCCTACAGGACCAGTTGCTCCTGTAACACCGATTGGACCGGGAGCTCCATCAATACCATTTGCACCAGCAGGACCGATTGCGCCAGTTGGCCCTGCTGGACCCGTTGCTCCGGTTGAACCAGGAGGGCCCACTGGCCCAGCTGGGCCAGTGGTTCCTCCCGAACTAGATCCTAATTTCTGCCAATTCGATCCATTATAATATAAAAATTGAATACCTAATGTATCATAGAACATTAAACCCTTATCTTTTTTAGTTAAAGAAGATGAATTTAAAGGGGGGGCAAGAGTGTCATTGGAAATAAGTCTCGGCATTTGAAACCCTTGTTTACCCTTAGATCTTACATCCAAAGCGGAATTAGGATTAGGAGTAGTAGTATTTATACCAACATTATTTTGGGAATAAACCAGGTTTGAAATAATTACAAACGCAAATGTCCCAAAAAGAAAAAGTCTTTTATTTATCATAACCACAAGTATAGGTATTTCAATATTATTCTTTATAAAAATTGCCAACAACAAACATACCTTATTCTACGGCGATAATATTTTTTGGATTGCTTAAAAACCTTACAATCATGCCTATAATATTACATGTATAATCTAAAAATTTCTACTGCTCTTATTAAGGGTTTTGGTTATTTTTGCAGTTCAACACTAAAATAATGTTTGAAAGTTTAAGTTCGAAGTTAGATAAGGCTATAAAAAACCTTAAAGGGCAGGGTCGTATTACCGATGTTAATGTCGCTACAACTGTCAAAGAAATAAGGAAAGCCCTCATTGATGCCGATGTCAACTATAAAGTAGCGAAACAGGTTACTGATGTTATAAAGGAGAAGGCTATGGGAAAAGAAGTACTTACTTCCATTTCTCCTGGTCAGTTATTAACTAAAATAGTAAATGATGAATTAACCCTTTTAATGGGTGGATCAAAACAGGATATAAACATTAAAGGAGATCCGGCTATTATATTGCTTTCCGGATTACAAGGATCCGGTAAGACCACTTTTGCTGGGAAACTTGCCTTTATGTTGAAGAAGACTGGTAAAAATGTATTGCTTGTTGCGTGTGATATTTACAGGCCGGCAGCAATTACCCAATTGCAGGTTTTAGGTCAGCAAATTGAAGTGGATGTTTATGCTGAACCTGAAAACAAAAACGCACTCCAAATTGCTCAGAATGCCTTAGATTACGCAAAGAAGAACAACAAGAAAATTATCATAGTCGATACGGCCGGAAGGCTAGCCATTGATGAAGCTATGATGAATGAAATATATGCTATCAAAAAAGCATTAAATCCATCAGAAACCTTGTTCGTAGTAGATTCTATGACAGGGCAGGATGCAGTGAATACTGCTAAAACATTCAACGAAAGACTGGATTTTGATGGTGTTGTATTGACCAAGCTGGATGGAGATTCCAGAGGTGGGGCCGCACTGTCTATAAAAGCTGTGGTTGAAAAACCAATCAAATTCATTGGAACCGGT
>JANYCH010000351.1 GCA_025360395.1 Cytophagales bacterium
CGGTATTCCCATAACCCACCGTGGATTTAGTGAAGGATTCTGGGTGACAACAGGAACGCTGAAAACAGGCGAAATTTCTAGTGATATATACCTTGCCGCAAAGTCTAATTCAACAATAGTGATTCTGATGGGTTTACATAAAATTTCTTCTATAGCTGAGATTTTTATTAAAGAAGGAAAGGGCAAAATGCCTGTAGCCGTTATTCAAAATGGGTCTTTACCTGAAGCGAAAGTTGTGGCTGGAAGTGTTGCAGAAATAGCTGATTTGGTCTTAAAACAGGAGATTAAATCACCAGCAATAATTGTGATTGGGGAAGTTGCGAGTTTGACACCTGCTTATTTAACCAAATTAACCGCTTTTGGTAAAATTGATGCCTAATTACATAACAGAAAATCCTATAGACCTTGGTTTTGCTATCTCTAATTCTGGCAATTTTAAGGCCGGTGCATTGGTGGTTTTTTCCGGACTAGTAAGAAATCACCATGATGGGAAGCCTGTTGATTTTTTGGATTATGATTGCCATAGAGAAATGGCAGAGCTTTCAATTGATAAAATTGTGAACGAAGCCTGCAAACAATGGGAGTTGCATTATGTTTTTTGTCAGCATAGGATTGGTAGAGTAAATTTGGGCGAAAGTGCTGTAGTAGTTATAACCTCATCATCTCATAGAGATGTAGCATATGCAGCAAATAGATTTATAATTGACAATATTAAAAATGAAGCTCCAATATGGAAAAAGGAGTTTTTTAGTGATGGTAATGTAATTTGGGTGTAAAAAAAAGACGGGTTAAAACCCAGTCTGTTTTGATTGAAAAAGGTATTTTATTTTTATATTAATTCCGTAGTCCCGTTAAGGATCTTTATTATCATTTCAATTTTAAGCTGATATTTACTTTTAGCATAAAACTACTATTTGATTTTATTCAGGAATGTATTTATCATAAACTTATGTTATACATTGGTAATTTTAGTAGTTTTAACTTTTGTTTGGGCGTAGCTTGAAAACATTCATCTGATTGAAATTCAACTAAATAAGATTGTATTTAACAGATCTCCATCCAAGGATAATTATTATCTGATGTTTACGAGATTATTTTTCCTTTTTCTTTTAATAAAGTCTTGCAGTTTGTTTGGACAAAAGACTGTGATCTTATCTGGCAATTCTTGTTTAGCTGATCATACCATTTCCTATACATATATAGATTCTACTTCTGAAATACTTTCTCCTAGTTCAAAAGCATTTAGTAAAATTGAAGGTCAGGATATAGAAGTCGATTATAATGCTGATATAAGGTATGCTTATTGGAGGAAAATGATAATAGTTAACCATTCAAAATCTCCATTTTGGCTTTTAGAATTTCCAGACCCCCATATAGGCAAATTGAAGGTTTTTATTAAATCAGGCAATTCGTTGGTTGAGTCCAACGAAATGGGATTTGAAATTCCATTTAATAACAGGCCAATTGCCCATAAAAATTATTCGTTCGAGCTTAATATACAAGAGAATGATACTGCGACAGTTTTTGTTCGTTTTTTGTCCAAGAACCATTCCAGTATTTCTGCAAATCTAAGGACCATCCCCAATTACATAAAATACTTTTTAGCTGAATATCATACACTCGGCCTCTATTATGGTATAATCCTGATGCTAATTGTATATAATGCCTTTCTTGCGATTTATACGAAAGAAAAGATATATCTGTATTATTGCTTTTATACAATAAGTTGTGCCCTATTTACTTTTACAGAGGACGGGTTGGGTTTTGAGTGGCTTTGGCCC
The DNA here is from genome assembly GCA_025360395.1 of Cytophagales bacterium. Taxonomy (GTDB): domain Bacteria; phylum Bacteroidota; class Bacteroidia; order Cytophagales; family UBA9547; genus UBA9547. The sequence goes on from JANYCH010000351.1 coordinate 1,782, forward strand.
TCATTTCCAGGAATGAATTACCTGCTAGAGCGCTGTGCAAGTATTTTGTTGCTTGTATCATTTCTTTTTTATTCAGGAAACCTGATAGGCTTAAAAAAGAAGTATTTTAAATTCCAGATAGCAATATTTTCCACTTCTATATTATATGTATTGATTCATTTATTTGTAAAGGTTGAATATCATTTAAGTAATATTTTCTATGTATTCCCTTTTGCAATAACATTTTATACTGCACTTAAAATATATCAAGACGGTTTTAGGGCAGCCAGGTTTTTTCTCATAGGCAATTCTATTATCCTTATAAGCTTTGTAGTTTTCTTTTTCAGGGCCAATGGCTGGACTGAATCGAATGCTTTTACTGTTTACCTTTTTAATTATGGTTTTGTCTTTGAGGCTATAGTATTTTCTATCGCACTATCAGAAAAGCTGAAATTGATAAATGATCAGAAGGATGACGCTCAGAAAGAAATTATTCATCAGTTGGAAATCAATGATCATCTTCAGCAGAAAGTTAATCTTGAACTGGAGACCAAGGTTGAAGCCAGGACAATAGAATTAAAGAACAGGACACTCGAACTTTTAGATGCAAATAAAAAGCTTGAAGACCTTAAAAAGGAACTTTATGAGACGAACAGTAAAATGGACGTCAATATATGGGAGTTAAAAAAAGAGGTAAAAAGAGAGA
>JANYCH010000118.1 GCA_025360395.1 Cytophagales bacterium
TTTGACGTGGGTGATATTCATTACATCCAGACCCGGTTTTCCTTTTAACTCTTCAAGATCAAAGGGTGTACCATAACCAGCCCAGTATTTACCTGCCAGATTATGGTAATTTTTGGTGTCAGTAGTTTGATAAGAACTAACCTGAACTATGGTATCGCCTTCATATTCAGCAGGAAACCTGAAGAAATTTGATCCGTCTGAACTTACTTCGACAAATGCATATTCCAGATAATCTTTGTTACTGCCTGTTTCACGAAAACCATTTTCAAAAACAGCGAAATCAGCACCAACACCATCGTTAATAGGACGTTCGAAAGTAAGTATAGCTGTGCCGCCATCTCCCAGGGACATAACACCAGCTGTTCCGGCCTTTCCTAAGGCACTTTCAATTGTTCCCACACTTGCACGGCCTGAAGCTGGATTCGCAATATTTTTATATCCTGGAAAGGCAGTACCACTTTTGGCCCAGCCTAAGATTATAGTACTGTCACCTGAAATAGCGGTGCTTCCCAATTCAGAAACCTGTGGTTCGAACTGTGCAAAAATGGAAAAGGGTAGAAATAATAGAAGTATTCTTTTCATAAAATAGAATAAAAGCCTTCCCGGTTTTCCAGGAAGGGAATAGGTTTTACTGCTTTATAATTTTAATTGATCTTGAAGTCCTGTTCCCTTTCAGGTTTAACAAATACATGCCTTTAGAAAAACTTTCAGTTGAAATACGCTCTTCAAAGTTCCCCAATACTCCTCCTGCCACCAAAATTCCATCCACATTCAGGATTTCCCAGTTTTGGTATGCATTATTTGTATTTTGAATAGTAAACTGATCTTTGAATGGATTGGGGAATACACTAAATGCGGATTCTTCAGAACCAACTGCCAGTGAAGTTGGGAAACCCTGACGGTAATCTATTGCAAAATCTGTTGCAGATACACCTACAGAAACTGAATCAATCGCCTTTCCCAGAGTTGGGCTATATCTTATTAATTTACCATAAGAGTTAAAGTCTGTCCTTAAAATTAGGAAAACATTACTCACTGTATCAAAACCATATGTATCACCATCGTAGCCAGGAGCTTTGAATGACTTTGTTTTGGAAGTATCACCAGTCATTTTATTAATCACTAATGCGGTTAGATTTGGAGCCGTTTTGGAAATTCCATAAATTTTCTGGTGGTTAGCTTCTACAACATCTGTATTTTTCAAGGCATGAAAAACCAAGTTGGAAATACTCATTTCTACGTTCACTGCTGAGTTATTAAAAATAACATGGATTTTTTTATCCTGACCCTTGTAAATGTTTAACCCTTTTAATCCTGCTCCATTAGCACCAAAAGGTATTGTGTTGTATACAGTATTGTCATTTAGATTTATAATACTTATAAAACCAAGACTATCCAAATAGTAAGGATTATTTACACTACCGTAATTGGTCTTACCTAACATACTGTGGGTTACAAATGCCGAGTCTCCCCATATCTTTACATCAGAAGCAGGATATATTCCATCTATTCCTGTAATTAATTTGAGGGTTTTAGCATTCAAAATTTCTATGTTTGCGCCTTTTGATCCAAATCCTTTGGCTAACACCAGTTTGTTTGCATTCCTGGCTATCGCCTGTACACCAGTTGAAGTGGTACTGTCAATTCTATTGTATGTATCTAAATCATAACGTACAATTAAATCCAACAAAGGCGCTATCCTGCCTATGTGAACAATTCCTTCGTATGTCTTGTTGGTTTTATCGTTGTAGATATAAACATCATTGGTAAAATTTCCCCTAATTGAATCAATGGTCTTGTCTTTACCATCTAATATTACCCCAACCTTCACTTTATTTTTAGCGTCCGTAAAGTTTCCACCAGCAGTATAAAAATACTGTTTCACATATTCATTCTGTGCCATTGAAGACAATGCACTTGCAGTTAAAAAACTGGTAATCAGTAATACTTTTCTCATTTTTACGAATTTATTGGTTAAAATTTATTGTTATCCCAGCTGTAAAATGTCTTGGAGGCATCGGATATGCTACCACAGTTCTGTAATCTGTATTCCACAAATTGTTTATCCTGAAAACAAACGATGCTTTAAAATTTTTAAAAGGAATGCTTTGGCTGATCATAGCATTGCCAACATGAAAAGGTTTTAACCATTGTGAGTGATCAGATGATGTATACACATAACCAGAGTAAGTATGGTTATATTCAATATAAAAACCTCTGTATGAATAACTTAAATTTCCATTTCCCTGGTACATCGGTATAAAAATGACTTGGAGGCCCAGCGATTTATCATTTTCCAGGATGGACTTATCAGTTCTGGAAAAAATATAGGAGCTGGAAAGAGTTAATTTCAATATGCCTTTTCTGCCCCTTATCGCACCACCGATTTTATTTTCATACCCTTCAGTGTTCACA
>JANYCH010000249.1 GCA_025360395.1 Cytophagales bacterium
CTTTTTCTAAAGTAGCAACAATCTGTGCAATTGTACTTGCTTTCTGTCCACAGGCAACATAGATACAAAATACAGGCTCGCCTTTTTCAAAATATTCTTTTTGATTGATGATTGCATCAAGTACAACAGTTGTTTTACCTGTCTGCCTGTCACCAATTATTAATTCCCTTTGTCCACGCCCGATCGGGATCATGGCGTCAATTGCTTTGATTCCTGTTTGAAGAGGCTCATTTACAGGTTGTCTGTAAATAACTCCCGGAGCCTTACGCTCAAGAGGCATTTCATACAAATCACCAGCAATAGGCCCTTTACCGTCAATAGGATTTCCCAATGTATCCACAACACGGCCCAATAAGCCATGACCTGCTTTTACGAAGGCAATTTCACCTGTACGCTTCACGATATCACCTTCCTTCAGCAATGCTGAATCTCCGAAAATTACCGCTCCTACGTTGTCTTCTTCAAGATTTAGTACAAGTGCTTTTAATCCATTCTGAAACTGGATTAGTTCTCCCGATTGAGCTTTAGTAAGGCCATAAATGCGGGCAACACCATCTCCAACTTGAAGAACAGTCCCAACTTCTTCAAGTTCAGCCTGTGTTTTAGTATTAGATAATTGTTCTTTCAGGATGGATGAAATCTCATCCGGTCTTATTCCTACCATAACTAATTCTTAGGTATATATTGGTTTTCAGTAAATGTTTTTTTGATTTTCTGTAACTTTGATTGTACAGAAGCATCGTATTGTAAATCACCAATCCGCAGAATGTATCCGCCAATAAGTTCCTCTTTTACAAATTCTTCTATTTCTGCTTTTTTGCCGGTTTTTTCCTCAACCAATTTCATAAATTGCTGACGCAGTTTATCATCAATTTTGGTAGCAGTGAAAACCTGGGCTTTTTGAATACCTTTTAAAACCTTGTATTGATCAAGAAATGCTTTTGCAATATCATATAAATTAGCAGCCCGGTTCTTTTTACCCAAAAGCTCAAAGAAAGAAAATGTAAGGTTGTTTATCTTTCCTTTGAAAATAGCTGAGAGGATTGAAAGCTTCTTGTCAGATTTTATAATAGGACTCTGCATTGCCAAAACCAATTCCCTGCTATTAGCAAAAGCGTCATTAATCAATTGCATGTCAGCATAAACGGCATCTAACGAACTTTTTTCTGATGAAAGTTCGATCAATGATTTGGCATATCTGGATGCTATCGTAATTTCAGACATGATTAATTAAGTTTTGCTTCGTTCAGGTATTGTTGAACTAAAGCCTGGTTGGAAGATTCAGATTGAAGCTCCTTTCTGACTATTTTCTCTGCAATATCAACCGAAAGATTACCTACAAGGTTCCTTATTTCTGTTAATGCTGCATTCTTTTCACTTTGGATACTTAAACGTGCGCTTTCAAGTTGTTTTGAAGCTTCATCTCCTGCTTTTTCCTTAGCTTGGTTGATGATACTATTTGCAGTTGCCTGTGCATCTTTCAGAACTTTGTCTCTTTCAATGCGGGCTTCATCCAGGATCCTCTGATTTTCAGCTTGTGTTTTCTGAATCTCAAGTTTAGCTTTCTGTGCAGAGTTTAGTGCATCTTCAATGCTGCTTTCTCTTTCTTTTAAAGCTTTTAAAATAGGTTTCCAGGCAAATTTGGTGAGAACGAAAAGCACCAGGCCAAACGTTACTGTCATCCAAAACATTAATCCCAATCCGGGTTGTATCAGCTCCATGTGATTTACTTAAAGGTTAGGGAAAGAAAAGGCACCTTTTGGAGGTGCCTGTAATATTACTTAAGGAATACGATAAGAAGGCAAACAACTATACCGAAGAACGCAGCACCTTCAATAAGGGCAGCAGATACGATCATGGTTGCACGGATATCACCAGTTGCTTCAGGTTGTCTTGCAATTGACTCAAGTGCGCTTGAACCGATTTTACCAATACCAAGGCCAGCTGCCAACGCTGCAATACCAGCACCGATGCCAGCACCGAAATAAGCCATACCAGGAACAGAAGCGTCTAACAGTAAATTGAATAGTGTCATAATGAAATTTGAATTTAACGTTTATATGTAAAGAAAAGAAGTAATGGTTACGATTTAATGGTGCTCAGCATGTTTGTGTTCCTCCACGGCCGAACCAAAATATAAAGCGGAGAGTAAAGTAAATACATAAGCTTGCAGAAATGCTACCAACAATTCTAACATACTCATAAACAATGTGAAAGCTACAGAAAATATAGATACACCAAAACCAAGACCAGGATTCATTTCACCAAAGATGAAAATCAAACTGAAAAAGCCTAAAACTATGATGTGACCAGCTGTGATATTTGCAAACAAACGAACCATTAAAACAAATGGCTTCAAAAACATTCCTATTATTTCAATTGGAATTAGCAATGGATATAAAGCTTTAGGTACATCAGGTAAAAAAATGTGAGACCAGTAATATTTTTTTGCTGTTATTGTAGTAATAGCAAATGTAAATACTGCCAGAACAAGTGTCACGGCTACGTTCCCGGTAACATTGGCCCCTCCAGGAAATATTGGGATTAATCCTAAAAGATTATTACCCCAGATGAAGAAGAAAACAGTTAAAAGAAATGGCATGTATTTCTCGTATTTTGGACCAATTGATGCTTTTGCGACCTCATCTCTTATAAATATAATAAGTGGCTCGAAAAGAGATTGCATTCCTTTGGGTGCTTTGCCCTGGTTAGTAGAGTAAGATTTAGCCACGCCAAGAAAAATGAACATCAGCAGCAAAACGCTGATCATCATAGCAGCTGTATTTTTTGTAATAGAGAAGTCATAAACTCTTGAACCGTTTTTTGCTTCAAAATGCCCATGGTTATAGATAAATTCACCATATGCTTTTACGCCATGTTCGCTGGTTTCATTAAGCCTGTTGCTCAAAAAGCTATAAATCTTTCCTTCTGTCAATAAAATTATAGGAAGAGGAACCGATATATGTGTATGTCCAATTTCTGCAATGTGCCATTCATGCGAGTCTACAATATGGTGAATGATCATTTCACCCGCATTGAATTTTTTATGGTCATCAGAAAGCTCTGATGCTAAGCTTTTTACTGTGATAAAACAGAAAAAAACTGCAATTAAGAAAACGTTCGGTAAATGTTTTAAAAAGTTTGCTTTCACTGGTGTATTGACCCTTTTTTAAAATCGGTGCGCAAGTTAGAAAGTAAAAGATAAATTTCAAACGCAGCGAAGAATAAATAAAGGAATAAAAAATACACTACAAATTGAATGCTGATTTGGGGGGTGAAAATTAAATATAAAATAAGAATGGCAATGCTGAAAAACATTCTTAATCCTTGTGAACCCATAAATATGCTTATAAATGCTTTGCTGTTATTCTTGAAGGCAGGAAAAGTTATAGCATGGACAGCCACTGTCAGTAAGAAATAATAGGCCAAAGCAAACCATGTAATGAAAGGAAGATTTAGATATATTGATTGATATAAATATGTTATAACCAATATAAGGGCTGAAAACAGAAAAATTTGGAGATATGGATTGCGCATAATATAATAGGGATCTCAAATTTAACTATTTTTCATTTTTATGGTTATATTAAAGGATAAACAAATTTCATTGTCATTATATTTGATTTGGAAATTTTTTAAGAATGATAGGAGAATTAGCTGATTTTGTGTCACGACTTTTTGATGCTGATAGTTGGCCGGCACGTTGGGTATGTGGGAAATGGTCGGAATTTCATGGCTGGCTATATATTATCTCTAATTTTGCAATTGGTGCTGCATATTTTGCAATTCCACTCGTCATATTTATACTGTTAAAAACAAGAAAAGAAGAAATGCCATTTAAAGGTATATTCTGGCTTTTTATCATCTTCATAATTGCTTGTGGCCTGTCCCATTTTATGGATATACTGATGTTTTGGTATCCGGCTTATCGGACATCTGCTGTGGTTTTATTTTTCAAAGCCATTGTTTCATGGATAACAGTAATTGCCTTAATTAAAATTTTGCCTGGGGCCTTAACTTTTAAGTCACCTTCGCAATTAGAATTAATCATTCAGGAACGGACAGAAGAACTTAATTACAGTAACGGACACCTGAAAAAATTGCACAATGATTTGGATGAATTTGTCTATTCTGCGTCTCACGATTTGAAATCGCCGGTGAACAATATTGAGGGATTACTCAGAATGTTTGAAGAAGAAATAGATGCAGGGAAATTTCCAGATAAAAACATCATGGAAAGAATGCATTTATCCGTCTCCAGGATTGAAAAGACTATAAGCAAACTTACTGATATAGCTAAAATCCAAAGAAATCCTTACGATGATATTAAAGTTGTTTCTTTTGCAGATATTATAAATGAGGTTGTGGATGAACATTGGAAGCAATTATTTCAACCTGATAAAACAGGAGTGGCTGTAAAAACAGATTTAAAAGTTTCTAATATAGAATATTCAGAGATAGTTTTGAAAAGCATTATTTATAACCTTGTTTCTAATGCCATAAAATATTCGTCCACCGAAAGGCCAGCTTTAATTAAGATTTCTACATTTATTGAGAACGAACGTGTGGCAATGACCGTAGAAGACAATGGAATGGGAATTGATCTTTCTATCAACAAGGACAAAATGTTTACATTGTTTAAAAGGTTTCACGATCATGTTGAAGGTGCAGGTATAGGCTTATATACGATTAAAAAGGTAATAGAGGAAAAAGGAGGTACTATCCAGGTATTCAGTGAAGTCGATAAGGGTACAACTTTCAAAATTAAGTTTTAACACAAACTATGGAAAAGCAATATCATTGTGTAATGCTGGTTGATGATGATGAAATAAGCAATTTCATCAGTGAAAAAATCATAAGAAATTTAAATATTGCCAACAGTATAAAAGTAGTTTCAAATGGTAAACTAGCCTTACATTATGTTAAGGAAAGTTGCGAACATGCTGATTTGCAGATTCTTTGCCCTGATTTCATACTTTTAGATATTAATATGCCGGTTATGGATGGTTTTCAGTTCCTGGATGAATTCTCAAAGCTGTCAATTCCCGGATATGACAAAATAAAAATAATTATTCTTACTTCTTCAAATAATCCAAAAGATGTAGCTTCTGCAGAAAAATACAAAATTGATGGTTATATCAATAAGCCATTAACCAAAGAAAAATTAGAAAACGCAGTTAAGGGTTTAAGTAATTAATCCAAGTATCTGGAGGTCATTTCCTTAAATGAATCTATCCTTCTGTCCCTGAGAAAAGGCCACCTTGTCCTGAAGTGGTCTATTAAAGACAAATCACAATCTATTACGGCGACTTCCTCCTTATCGCTAGATGCTTTATACAAAACATTACCAAAAGGGTCCGATACGAAACTCTGGCCCCAGAAAGTAATATCTCCTTCCGTTCCTATCCTGTTTACAGAAACTACAAATACACCATTGGCAATACTGTGGCTTCTTTGCATTGTAAACCAGGCATCGTGTTGACTTATTCCTAAATTATGGTCTTCAGCTTTGTCCCAACCTATTGCAGTTGGATAAAACAAAATTTCAGCACCTTTTAACGCAGTTAACCTGGCAGCTTCCGGATACCATTGGTCCCAGCAAATCAATGTCCCTGCTTTGGCAAACTGCGTGTCAAAAACCATGTATCCTAAATCTCCGGGGGCAAAATAAAACTTCTCATAGAAACCAGGATCATCAGGAATATGCATTTTTCGGTAAAGACCAGATGATCCATCCGGATTCACCATTACTATACTATTATGATATAAACCATGAGTCCTTTTTTCAAACAAAGGCAAGACAATTGCTACTTTATGTTTTTTTGCCAGGTCAGTAAAAGCCTCAGTACTTGGGCCAGGAATTGTTTCTGCTAAAAGAAATTTATCATAATCCTCTGTCTGGCAAAAATAATCGGATCTGTATAATTCCTGGAGGCAAATGATTTGTGCCCCTTTGTCAATAGCCTGCTTAGTTAACTCAAGGGTTTTTTGGAGATTAAGTTCAACATCCTGTTCACTTGTTGTTTGAATGATCCCAACTTTTACTATCCTGTTTTTCATCATAAGTTCCTTAAGTGTTACAATATTAGAAAATCAAAATTTGATTTTATTAAAGTAGTATTCGTATTTAAGATTGTTATCAGTTCAATCCTAGGTTGAAGGTGAATTTTTTCTACATTCAAAGAAAATCTGAAAGAATATCTATTAAATAATCCTGTTAGAAAAACTAATATATTCTATGACCTTAAATAAATACTCTCTGCAGAAGTAATTTGTATCATCTTCATAATGGCATTAGAATATTTGTATACTTTCATTATTTTGCGTCATGGTAATTGCTTTACATGGGCGTCCGTTTAAAAATGACTCAATATTTTTTATTAAAAAAATTATTGATCAACTGGTTTCAGATAACATTCAACTGGTAATATATGAGCCGTTTTTTAAGCATCTAAATAAAGTTGGTCTTCTAAAGACAGCTGAAGTTTATACGTCGGTCCATGATTTTAAAGGTGCAGATTATATTTTCAGTGTTGGAGGCGACGGTACATTTTTAGATGCTGTAACTTTTTCAGGAAAAAAAGAAATTCCAATTTTAGGTATCAACGTAGGCCGACTAGGATTTCTCTCAACAGTTAATGAAACAAATTATGCTGATCTTGTAAAGCATATTTTAAATAAGGAATACAGAATTGAAGAACGAGGACTCATAAGGTTGGAAACAAGTATGGGTCTTTTTGGTAATCTTAATTTTGGCTTAAATGAATTAACCATTACGAAGAGAGATTCTGCTGCCATGATTATTGTCCATACCTACCTTGATGGAGAATTTCTTAATTCCTATTGGGCAGATGGATTGATTGTTTCAACAGCCACAGGTTCAACAGGATATTCATTAAGTTGTGGAGGACCTGTCGTATTACCACTTACGCAAAATCTTATCGTTACACCTATTAGCCCTCATAATTTAAATGTAAGGCCATTACTGGTTCCTGATACCTCAGTACTGTCTTTTGAAATTGAAGGAAGAAGTAAAACTTTTCTTGTTTCTCTTGATTCCAGGTCTGAACCAGTAAGATCCGGTATAACGCTTACACTTAAAAAGGAAGGATTTAATGCCAAACTAATAAAGCTGCCATCAGATAGTTTCCTGAATACGTTGAGGCTTAAATTGAATTGGGGTCTTGATGTAAGGAATTATTGACTATTTTGTTGGACTTCCTTCTTACATTATATTACCTTTACCTATTAATTTTCGTTACACGTTGTATTAGCTCATAATAAATTGAAAAAACTAAGCTTAGGGCGTTTCAGTGCAATTTGTTTCCTTTTAATTCTTTTGATAGGAGTTGAAGTGATTGCACAACCTCATTCTCATACCAACTCAGCAGGGGGATTTGTAAGGTTTAAAAAGAAAAAAAGATATTGGAGTGTAGGTACTACATTACAGGCAATGAATTATGTTGGAGATTTAGATCCGCAGGCAAATCCATTTAGTCCTGCTTTAAGATATACTAGGCCCAATTTTGGCGCAGTTGTATCATATAGGTATTCACCAAGATTTTCTTATAGAGGTGCTCTTTCATGGGGAAGGATTCGTGGGGATGATAAGATATCGGACCCTTCAGGAAATGACCAGTTTAGGAGAATGAGGAACTCCAACTTCAGAAATACTATAGTTGAATTAAAATTTGATGTTGTATATGATTTTGTCAAGAACCTGGGAGATTATACCAAACGTCCACATGGTATAATTCCATTTGCATTTGCTGGGATAGCAGGTTTTTACCACAACCCTAAAGGTGAAAGTGATGGGAAATGGGTTGCTTTGCAACCGCTGCAAACAGAAGGTGTTAAATATTCTAAATTTCAGATAGCTATTCCTTTTGGAATTGGTGCAAGGGTTAAATTGGCTCAAAATTGGGATTTAGCATTTGAAATCGGGTGGAGAAAAACATTCACTGGTTATCTTGATGATGTAAATAAAGATTATGTGGATCCGAAATCTCAAAGCGGTTTGTCAGCTGAGATGGCTAATAAGAGTGTTTTATGGATCAACCAACCCAGTGATCCATCAAAATTCTCACATGCTTCTACAGCTGAACTTAAAGGCTTTATTAAAGATGGGGCACCTAATATAGCTGCAGAACGTATTTATCATAATCCTGAAACAAACCGCCTCGAATTTCATGGTTGGGGCCAGGATGGTGACCAGCGCGGCAAGCATGGAGGTAAAACAGATTGGTATATTTTGACGGGTTTTCACCTTACCTATATTATGGGCGGAAGGATTGTTTGTCCTAAATTCAGGGATTAAACAATATTTTTATTCGAATGGCGTTTTAATTTCTAATTTTGGTGGCCATTTGTTACACCCTTTATGAAGTATTTTACCATTTGTTTACTTCTTATCTGCTCTTACGACTTAGTTGCCCAAAAGCATGAGTTTGGTTTGAGTTTAGGTGCATCTAATTATAAAGGAGACTATACAAATGATAATTTTGAGGTAAGGAATTATTCACCTGCTCTTTTGCTGTTTTACAAAAACAATATTACCCCTGCTTTTGGTTTAAGATATCATTTATTGGGAGGAATAATCCGGGCAAATGATAATGGGTCATCCGATCCCGTTTATGTTGCAAGAGGGCAATCATTCAGCAATATATTAGGAGAAGGTGCACTCCAGATTGAATATAACTTTTTGAATTACCGAAGTGAAACAAACAGGTTTAAATGGTCACCATATTTTCTGGGAGGTTTAGGTATTTTCTATAGTTCACCATTGTCAGGAAATGCCATAACACAAATTCAACCTTGTATACCAGTTGGGTTAGGAATAAAATTTATTTTTAAAAACAATTGGAATATAGGTATAGAAGCTGCTGCAAGAAAAACTTTCACTGATATGCTTGACAATGCAAACGGGGAAACCTATGGAGGTAATGGTGATACACAGGATTGGTACCTTTATAATGGGATCACGATAAGTTATTCATTATATGATGTCTATTGCCCAAAACCAGGACGTTGAAAATTAACTATTTTCAACCATATTTGTAGTCGTTTAAAATCCAAAGCCTTACTTGCCAGAAATTAAGAAAGATAATCTCCCGGAACATATAGCCATCATTATGGATGGCAATGGAAGATGGGCAAAACAAAGAGGTGCTTCCCGTATCTTTGGTCATAACAATGCAGTAAAAGCGGTTAGGGACGCTGTAGAAGGTTGTACCGAATTGGGTATAAAATACCTAACCTTATATGCTTTTTCAACAGAAAATTGGAATCGACCAAAAGAAGAGGTTGACGGATTAATGTCTTTGCTTGTGTCTACCATTAAATCTGAATCCCCAACATTAAAAAAGAATAATGTAAGGTTGCTTTCTATTGGAAACATAATGTCTTTGCCTCTTTCTTGTCAGAAAGAGCTTAAAGAAGCAATGGATATCACTGCATCTTGTACAGGTACAAACCTTGTATTAGCACTAAGTTATAGTAGCAGATGGGAAATTGTTGAGGCTATTAAAAGAATAGCTGAAGAGGTTAAAGATGGGAAACTGGAAATAACCAATATAGATCAGGATATGTTTTCATCTTATTTGACCACTTCAGGCATTAAAGATCCTGAACTTATTATCAGGACAAGTGGTGAACACCGTTTAAGTAATTTTTTACTCTGGCAAGCAGCATACAGCGAACTTTATATAACTTCAGTGCTTTGGCCTGATTTCCGAAAAATTCATCTTAACGAAGCAATAGCAAGTTATCAAACACGCGAACGCAGGTTTGGCAAAACGAGCGAACAATTAGTCAGCCATTCATGAGGATTTTAGTCTTTCTTTTTTTGTCGTCATTCTTTGCATTTCCTCTTTACGCTCAGGATTCAACTAGCCAGGTAATTACTTCTCCGGGTCTGGATCTTTCAACCCCTAAAGATTATAAAATAGCTGATATAACCGTTTCCGGGGCCAAATTTCTAGATGCAGGGGCTATTGTATCATTGACTGGATTAAAGATTGGGGACAAAATCAGGATACCAGGCGATGCTATAACAAATGCTGTGAAAAAACTCTGGGATCAGGGTTTATTAGGGAATATTGAAGTTAATATTTTAAAAATAGAGGGAGAAAATATCTATTTGGATTTTTATCTGGTAGAGCGTCCGCGTTTGTCCCGTTTTACCTTCAAAGGCGCAACCAAAAGCGAGCAGGACGATATAAAAGACAAAATAAAGTTGATAAGGGGTAAAATAATTACAGATGCTGCATTAAAAAACACACAGAATACAATAAAAAAGTTTTATTCTGAAAAAGGATATATGAACGCTGATGTAAAAATTACGCAGAACATAGATACCTCTATGAATAATAGTGTTTCACTTCTTATAAACATTGAAAGGAGGAAAAAGGTAAAGATTATTTTACTGGATATAGAAGGGAACGAAGAGTTTACCGATAAAAAGCTTAAGTCTAAAATGAAAAAGACCAAACAAAAACAAGCTGGAAGGTTCTGGGCCCGCTCTAAATTTATTAGGGTTAAGTATGACGAAGACAAGACCAAGTTGATGGACTTTTATAACGAAAAGGGTTATAGGGATGCCAGGATGATATCAGATACTGTTTATGTTTATAAAAAAAGTGAAACCAATGGTGGGAAAGTTGGTAACAGGGAACGCAAGAAAAAAGATGTGGTAATTAAAATAAAAATTGAAGAAGGCAAAAAATATTATTTCAGAAATGTCACCTGGACAGGTAATTATCTATATAAATCTGAATACCTGGGTTCTATTTTGGGAATTAATAAAGGAGATGTATACAATACAAAGGAGCTAGAAAAAAGGCTTAACTACAATCCGAACGGGGCAGATGTAAGTTCTCTTTACATGGACGATGGTTATCTTTTTTTTCATGTAGAGCCTGTTGAAGTAAGGATAGAAAACGATTCAATTGATGTTGAAATGAGGGTATATGAAGGAGCGCAGGCTACTATTGATAAAATCCTTATATCTGGAAATACCAAAACCAATGATCATGTTATCCAAAGGGAGATACGTACATTTCCAGGTGATAAATTCAGCAGGGCAGACCTCATAAGATCACAGCGGGAATTGTCACAACTAGGATATTTTGATCCGGAAAAAATTGAGATTTTACCCAAACCAAATCCGGCAAATGGTACAGTTGATATAGAGTATAACTTAACTGAAAAGCCAAGCGACCAGTTGCAACTTTCCGGTGGTTATGGTGGCTATTTCGGTCTTGTAGGTTCATTGGGCCTTTCATTCAATAATTTTTCAGCCCGTAATATTTTTAAATTCCGGGATTGGAGCCCTCTTCCTGCAGGGGATGGTCAAAAACTAAATTTATCTGTCCAGGCAAACGGGCCTACATATCAGTCATACTCTATTTCCTTCTCAGAGCCGTGGCTTGGAGGAAGAAGACCCAATTCTTTGACTACCTCTGTAAGTCATTCAATTCAGAACCTTGGAAATTATAACAGCAGCTTGGGAAGCCTTAACAGCGGGATATTATCAACAGGTTCAAGCGCTTATTATGGAGGAACGAATCAGGGAAAATTGCAAATAACAAATTTCGCTGTAAGCTATGGTCGCAGGCTCAGGTGGCCGGATGATTATTTTACTTTAAGTCATACTGCTTCTTATCTCATATACAGACTTGATGATTATAATCTTGGCTCCTTAACGGGTAATACTCCACAAACAGGAAGCTTTAACAACTTCAGTTTAACTAATACTTTGACCAGGAACAGTATTGACAATCCGACATTCCCAAGAAGCGGATCCAATGTTTCACTTTCCATAGCAGCAACACCACCATATTCAATATTCAGTGGCGGTAGAGATTATAAAAATGAAACTTTTCTTCAAAAAAACAAATTTGTAGAGTACCATAAGTGGATGTTTGACTTGTCTTATTTCCATCAGCTGCTTGGAAAATTCGTTCTAAATACACGGACACATTACGGGTTCCTCGGTGCTTATAATCCTAAATTAGGCACAGGGCCATTTGAACGTTTCTTATTAGGCGGAAATGGTTTGGCAGGATTTAATTTCTTGTTGGGTTACGACATTATTGGACTTAGAGGATATAATAACAATGTTGTACAAAGTAATTATACAGGAAATGGGAATACATCTTATGCCAAACATGTTTTTGAATTAAGGTACCCCTTAACTTTGAGCCCATTGGCCTCTATTTACGTTTTAGGTTTCTTTGAAGCAGGAAATGCATGGCAGAATTTTAAAGAGTACTCACCTTTCGACCTTAAAAGGGCTTATGGGGTTGGGGCAAGAATATTTATGCCTGCATTTGGATTAATAGGTGTTGATTATGGAATTGCACTTGATGAGATCAGGGGATTAGGGAAATCTCAATCTGAACAGAGGTTTATGTTCAGCATTGGCCAACAAATAAGGTAAATTGTTTAATTATTGCATCCTATAAACAATTTATATTATAGATTTACGTTCTGATTTTGATTGTATCAAACTTATTTTGAAGAACCTTTTTCTAATCTTAATACTGTTCACAGCATGCTTTCAGGGCAGGGCACAGAAATTTGGTTATATTGATACCGAATTTATAATGTCTAAGGTGCCGGAGTATAGTAAAGCGCAACAGGAATTAAATACACTTTCAGCTAAATGGCAAAAGGAGATTGAGGAGAAATTTTCAGCTACTAAAAAACTGAAAGATGAATTTCAGGCTGAAGAAATTTTACTTACTGAAGATTTGAGAAAAGAAAGGCTTGATACTATTGCCCGAAGGGATAAAGAAGCAAAAGAACTTCAAAGGAAATCATTTGGTCCAGAAGGCTTATTATTTCTTAAAAAACAGGAACTTATAAAACCAGTTCAGGATAAAGTGTATGCTGCAATTGAAAAAGTTGCTAAAAAGAAAGCTTTACAGATAATCTTTGATAAATCTGGAGATTTGGTCATGCTTTACACAGATCCAAAACATGACTATACCGATTTTGTGCTGGATGAGTTAGGATTAGGTGACAAGAATGATACTATTGACAATAAACGAGGTGAATTAAACAAAGACGTAAAAGAAAAACCAAAGAAAAAATGAAAAAGATATTACTAATAGCAGGAATTGCAAGCCTTTCTTTTTTTGCAAATGCACAGGATAAACCCCTTAAAATAGGGTACACTAATGTGGATTATCTTATAGCCTCAATGCCCGAAAGCAAAACTATTGAGTCTGAACTTAAAACATATAAAGACCAGTTAGACAAACAATTGGAATTGAAAGTAAAAGAGTTTCGTGAAAAATATAATCT
>JANYCH010000157.1 GCA_025360395.1 Cytophagales bacterium
TACCGGATTTGTGTTATTCTTTTGTTACTCTATATTTCAGTACAACTTTATGTTTTGAAAAATGAACTTAACGATGGCTTAAAGGAGATCGATATGGTTGTAAGCAAACTCGACTATGTAGAGTCCGATATTAATTCTAAATAATCTTCCTGAGCACGATTACATTATTAAGCTGAGGTTTCTATTTTTGCAATTCATATTGCTCAATAAAAGCTTCCATGCATATCCTGTTCTTTTGGAACAAATGGCAAAAAGCACACCGTATCCTTTACAGTGTCTTTTTACTTTTGTTTATTTCATCCCTCTTTTTATTTATCTATTCAGAATATTTCGCAAAGAACCTTGGTTTGGCATGGACGATTGTTCCTGAATTTAAAACAACAGGATTTCTTCTGGACAGTTTCCAAAAAGGATTTTTTCAGTTTTCAGTTTCCGGCGATAGTCAATATATCATACAATCTTACGAGGGTTCTTTAAATAATTCACCGGGACAACTATCCTATTTTATATTAGCCGGAATTATTTTAGTACTTATATCTGGATCAGTTACAGCTAGTTATACAAAAGGGATTTGGTATTTCGTGGCGCTTACGATTTTAGGAATATTTTTCTACCTACTCAATCTGGATGTACTGGAAGTCTTTGGTTTAACAAAAATGTACTGGGCCGTTGCCTGGTTTCTCATTTTTGGGATTATAATTCATATTTTCCATGCCTTCAAGCCTCTTACCCCTATAGTTTACAGGTATGGGTTATTTAGTTTACTAGCCTTAATGTTTTGTATCCTGACCTTGAAATATTCTCATCAGATAAATCCATTGCGACATCTGGTGACATATGGCTGGCTTGCCCCGTTCTTTATTTCAATTTTATTTATACTTATTATTTCCACAGATATTCTTGCGGGATTTTTGTACCTGGTAACAGATTCAAAAAATGCCAGAAAATCATCCTCATTGCTCAATTTCCTATTGATATCCCTTTTCTTTTTAGGAAACGTTTGCCTGACCTTCCTTAAAAACAGAAGTTCAATTGATTGGAATATCTTTTACCTAAATGCTCCGGTCTTACTGATTGTTTCTTCTATTATTGGTATTTGGTCATTTAAAAAGAAAGAGCCACTCTACCAAGGTTTCGCTGATTTTTCACCGGCGACAGCAATCTGGTATTTGGTAATGTCCATCAATTGCTTATTGTGTTACTCTTTCGTAAATTTTTCTGCGAATGATCCTTTACAGGAAGTTTTTGAGGATTCGGTCATATTTGCGCAATTAACAATGGGAATTATGTTCGTGATTTTTGTAGTAGCAAATTTCATGGGTATGATGGAGCAAAATCTTGCCGCACATATGGTCCTTTACAAACCAATGTATATGCCATTTGCGTTTGTCAGAATTATGGGATTAATAGGCATACTTGCCATCGTTCTTTACAATAGCAATTACCAACAGAGACAAGCTATTGCCGGGCATTACATTCAAAAAGCAGAAGTTTTCATTGCAGAAAATAACAATTTGATGGGAGAAGAATACTTAACCTCTGCATTGGCCTACGATGTAGGAAATCATAAGGCTAACTATTTACTGGCCATGATATATCGCAATAAAAACAAAGAAGACATAGTTGCCAAAGGCCTGCTAAGACAGGCAATGTCCAAAAATCCTTCTCCACAAGCTTATGCAAGTCTTGGTATTTCATTTTTACAGGAAGGGGACATTATAAGGAGCCTGGAAACATTAAAGGAGGGCAAGTCAAAATTCCCGGGTTCGAAAGAAATATTAAATAACCTTGCTCTTGCTTTTTCTAAAACAGATATTAAAGACTCAACAGTTTTTTATCTCAAAGCATCCCGAAGGGCAGGTTCAGAAAACTATGTTGCAAGTTCAAACCAGCTAGCTTTTGCTATAGAAAACAACATTCAACCTGAAATAGAAGATAACCCAGAAATAAAAGATCTGGTTTACAATATTAATTATCTGGCCCTGTACAATAAAATTAACAAGCCTTTTAAGCTTCCTATAGACACTTTCTTTCTTTCAGACACTTCATTGAGCCCACAAAAAGCTGCTTACGTTTATAACTTAGCATTAAACAATATCCATAATCGAAATTCATTTCAAACTCGTTGGCTCGATTCGCTGCTTCAAAAACCAGGCAAT
>JANYCH010000164.1 GCA_025360395.1 Cytophagales bacterium
ATGATGGTTATGGTAATGAATCTTTCTCAAATTCATTTAGTGTCGCCAAATCCATTGTCAGTGTGTTAATAGGTGTGGCGATTAAAGAAAATAAAATCAAAAGCATTGATGAACCTGTCGGAAACTATTTGATGGATTTTAAAGAAGGTGGAAAAGAAAAGATAACAATCAAACACCTCTTAACTATGAGCTCCGGTTTAAACTGGGATGAATCTTATGCAAGTCCCTTTTCAATGACAACAGAAGGATACTATGGTACAGACCTCCCTTTTTTGATGAACAAAATGAAGGCAATTGAGCCACCTGGCCAATATTTTAAATATTTGAGCGGAAATACCCAGTTACTCGCGCATGTTTTAAAAAGCGCTACCGGAAAAACAGTTTCAGATTATGCCCACGAAAAACTCTGGGAGCCTTTAGGAATGGAAAACGATGCATTATGGTGCCTGGATAAAGAGGGAGGGAATGAAAAAGCTTTTTGCTGTGTAAACTCGAATGCACGTGACTTTGCCAGGATCGGCTCATTATATCTTCATAATGGAAACTGGCAAGGAAAACAAATTCTCGATTCTGCTTATGTCAAGGAATCCATCAGTCCGGCACAGCTTAAAAACCTTTCAGACAATTCCTCTGTTGATTTTTATGGTTTGCAATGGTGGTTGGTACCCGAAACAACAGGAATTAAAGCATTTTATGCAAGGGGAATTCAGGGTCAGTATATAATTGTGGTGCCTGAAAAGAATATTGTCATTGTTCGTTTAGGTAAAAAACGTGGTAATAAAGTAGGAGTGGAGCAGCTCGAAGATGTGTTGGTTTATGTTAAAGAAGTTTGCAGAATTTTTGGTAAATAATCAGGATGACCCGCAAAGAAAGATACACCAATCTCATTACGTACTTCACAAAACATCAGCCCACTGCTGAAACGGAGCTTCATTATACCAATGCATTTGAATTATTAGTTGCAGTAGTACTCAGCGCCCAATGTACAGACAAGCGCGTAAATATGCATACGCCAAAGCTTTTTCAAGACTTTCCTGATCCTGAAGCCCTGTCAAGATGTGATTATGATACACTGTTTCCCTATATAAAATCTATATCTTTTCCGGGAAACAAGACCAAACATTTAATTGGTTTAGCCCGGCTGCTTGTAGAGAAATATAATTCTGTAGTTCCTGGAACCATAGAGCAACTACAGGAATTGCCAGGAGTTGGCAGGAAAACTGCAAATGTCATTGTTTCAGTAATCTATAATCAACCTGCAATGGCAGTTGATACCCATGTTTTCAGGGTTTCCAAACGTTTGGGACTAGTTGATAAAATTGCCAAAACTCCTCTGGATGTAGAGCTTGTTCTTGTTAAACATATTCCTAAAGAGTTCATTGCAAGGTCTCATCATTGGCTGATCTTGCATGGAAGATATATTTGCGTTGCAAGAAATCCCAAATGCGAAGTTTGTCCTTTAACTGAATGGTGCAAATATTATGAAGGATTAAAAAAAGGAAAGGGAGGTATGGCTGGTGATGCCCCCGGTACGTTTATGCCCCGAATTTCGGGTTAAGGATGAACTGAGAAATTCCTAACAGTTTGATTTTTATGTTAATTATACTCTATAAAGTAATTTTTATTATATTTGCAACCCAATTTTAAAACAGGACGAGTTCCGCATAAACCCAGATCAAATGGCATCATCATCAGTAAAAATCAGGCTATCACGTAGAGGCCGTAAAAAATTAGCTCTTTACGACATTGTAGTAGCCAATGCCACTTCGCCACGCGATGGCCGATTCATTGAAAAATTAGGTACTTATAACCCTAATACAAACCCTGCAACAATACTTTTTGACGAAGAAAAAGCGTTAAAATGGTTATTGAATGGTGCAGAACCAACAGACACAGTTGGAAGAATGCTTTCTTACAAAGGCGTTTTATTGCGTAAACACTTACAGATTGGTGTTATAAAAGGTGCGATCACTCAGGAAATTGCTGATGCCCGTTACCAGGACTGGACAAAATCTAAACAAGAAAAAATAGAAGGTAAAGTATCAACTCTTGCTCAGAAAGCACAAGACGCTAAATCTGCGAAATTTGCTGCTGAGAAAGTAGCCAACGAAGCAAAAGCTAAAGTTGTAGCAAGCAAGCGTAATGCTGCTTCTGCTGATCTTGAAGCTGCTGCGATTGCTGCTGCTAAAGAAGCATCTGGTGAATCTTCTGAGGAGTCTGCTGAAGAAGAAACCAAAGTTGAAGAAGTTAAAGCGGAAGAAGTTGCAGCTCCAGTTGAAGCCGCAGCACCAGACGCTCCAGTTGATGCAGTAGTATCAGAAGAAAAAGCAGCAGAGTAATTATATACAGCTTTTAAAAGGGGACAGGAAACTGGTCCCCTTTTTTTATGTTTTCTTTTGTTAACAATTTAGTAACATTGGAATAAAATTGAGTTGTTTTGGTGCTCAATTAGGATTGATTATGGAGATAATATCATGCTGTAAGTTTAAACAAATACTTAATTTTGAAAATTAAGTATTGAATTATAGATTGTTATATTGTTGTTAAATTAAATTAATATTGATAACAATTATGTAACATTAAGTTGCTAAATTCGTTAGACAGTTGATAAACAAAGTAATTATGAAACTACGGGTGTTATTTGGGATTGCCGGGTTGGGCCTGGTCTTATCTGCTTCAGCACAAACGGCGCTTATTAAAAAATTAGACCGGTATTGTAGTTCGGTAGCACAAGAGTTTGACCAAATCTCTGCCGATCGTAAAGAAAAACTAACAACCCTTGCAGATATGATCATTTCTGCCAACCTTAAAGATGGACATTCGTCAGTAGTATTTACAGATGAAACAAATTCTGGCAATAGTCAAATTGCCCAGGCTTTTTTGCAGGCTTCAATCTCAAAAAAAGGTTTAAATAAGGTTAATATATTTTCTGCAGGAAATTTAGAAAGTGCCATTGATAAACAGGGAATTGCTTTATTAAAAGCATCTGGATTCTCAGTAGAGAGCAATACAAACTTTAAAAAGAACCCTCATTATTTATTAAATTATTCCTGGGGCGAAAATAGGGTTATGTTATTTTCTAAAAAGATGAATAATTTTCAAATACCGACAAGCAATTTAATAGTTGTGAGTATGGATGGAAGTTTGGTCCCTGATTCACCCGCCATTAGTATTAGGGAAAGCATTTCTTATGGAATGATGAATGAAACTACTTTTAAAGAGATTGCCAGAGAAATGGCGTTTATTGCAGAAAAGTTGCAGAACAATCAGTTATTGTCACACCAGCGATAGTCAAAATATAGTTGCTTTAGAAAGACCGTAAGTTTCTTACGGTCTTTTTTTTGTTTATAATTGAACAATAATACTTAATTATAAATGTCAGATTCTGAACTGGAAGTTTTAAAATATCCGATAGGTAAGTTTGTAAAACCTGCAATTATTAACAAGGATATAATAAATTCCTATATCAGTGACATCGAATCTTTCCCATCAAGATTAGAAAAGGAAGCCATCAAATTGAAAGATCAACAGCTTGATACGCCTTACCGGCCTCAAGGGTGGACTTTAAGACAAGTAGTCAATCATTGCGCGGACAGCCATATGAATAGCCTTGTGCGTTTTAAACTTACCTTGACAGAAGACAAACCTATTATAAAGCCATATTACGAAGAAAGATGGGCAGAATTGTCTGATAGTAAAAGTATGCCTCTTGAGCCTGCTATTCAAATGCTTTACGGGATACATTCCAGGTGGACAGTACTTCTTAATTCGCTTTCAGAATCAGACCTGAAAAGAAGTTTTACCCACCCTGAACATGGTAAAGAGTTTACAATAGAAGAAAACATCGGGATCTATGCCTGGCACTGTAATCATCATTTGGCTCATATTACGACCTTGAAAAAAAGTAAAGGTTGGCAGTAAAATGAAAAAACTTGATTATGTAGATTCATTAAGAGGGCTTGCAATTTTATGTGTTATAATGATACATACAAATCAATTTGGAAATTCAAGCGTACCTATAATTCTGAGAAAAATAATAGGAGAAGGTGCCAGGGGTGTTCAGCTTTTTTATTTGGCAAGTGCGTTTACATTATTTCTCTCATTTAAAAACAGATGTGATAAAGAGAAATTCCCGGTCAGAAATTTTTTTATAAGGAGGCTTTTCAGAATTGCCCCATTGTATTATTTGGGAATAGTATATTATATATTCCAAGACGGTTTAGGATCAAGATATTGGCTTGGTAGTGAACCTCACATAACAGTTCTTAATATTATTTCGAATTTCACTTTTTTACATGCATTTAATCCATTTTGGATTAATAGTCTCGTACCGGGTGGATGGTCAATAGGAGTGGAAATGACCTTTTATGCAATATTTCCTTTATTGTTTTTAAAAATTAAAAGTCTAAACCAAGCCTTTATCTTTTTTATTATAAGCATTCTTTTAAGGTTACTGCTCCAATTAGAATTTGAAAAATTCCCACTAATTATGGATAGCAGATTATGGAATGAATACCTGTTCTTATACTTCCCAAGTCAAATGCCAGTTTTTGCTTTGGGTATTATATTGTATTTCATCATTATCGAAAATGAAACCTCTAAAGCGGTTTCAGGTAAATTAATCATATTGATGTGTGGCCTTATGCTGGTTCAGCTAACACTTAATACTCCATATTTTTTTCCTCATCATATTTTATTTGGGATAGGATTCTTAGGATTAGGAATAGCCCTTAGTAAATTTAGGTTTATGCTGTTTGTAAATCCTGTTATAAACTACATTGGAAGAATAAGTTTTAGTATGTATCTAGTACATTTTGCAGTTTTACATTGGTTGGCATATTACCATTTCATTGACTTTTTTGAAAATGGAACAGTGAATTATCTTACCAGACTTGGCCTTGTTTTTGGTTTGACAGTACTTTTATCAGGTTTATTATACCGTGCAATAGAAATTCCATTTCAAAGAATGGGTAAAAAAATGATTTTAAGGTTAGAAGGTACGCAAACAGATTAAGTCTTTATAATTTTGGCAATTATTCCTTAGCTCTTAACAGTATTCTCCCATTATCGGTATGAAACAATACTATTGGATCTATAGCCCTTAAACCGGTGACTCCAATAGCTGTTGCTTCTAATTTTAACCTGAAATCAAACATGAGTAGTTTGTCAAGAAATTGAAATCCGACATTGACATTAACAGGATAATTATTTCCGCAACCTGTTAATATGCCTTGCAAAAGGAATACCTGACGTCCACTCATATCCTTATCCAGTTTATTGAAGGGTAAAGTAAGGGCTAGATGTATAGAAGGACAATTGCTGTTAAATAAAGCCAGATTTTTTAATGAGTCTTTTTGGCTTACTAAAGTAGCAGCGTCCGCATGTAGCACCATTTCATTCCTTTCCAGATCAAGACTGGTTGTAAGTTTTGTGGAAAACCAGTTTAATGTTTTTTTATCCTGATATACGGTGAGCGTAACTTCATTCTCACTAAAGTATCCTTGTGAAAAAAGGTTAATATGGCAGATGAGTATCTGGATAAATATGAGGATTCTTGTTTTCATTTTTAAATTATTAAGAATTAATTGATTAAGAATTTCAAACCGAATGCAAATAGAAGCGTTTAAACTTTAAAATACACTATGTCTAGATTTATATTCATTTTTTCATTCTTATTAGTTTTAGTATTCAACGCCTTTTCACAAGGTTATGAATTTCAACAGCAAAATAATATACCTGTAATAATTAAAAATGATACATTGAAAGGTGCCTGGGCCGGTGGTATTAATTCTTCCACACTTTCAACTTATGATTTTGATCAGGACGGCGTTTCTGATATTTTGCTTTTTGACCGTGAAAACAACAGGAATTTAGTTTTTCTTGTAAAATCGGGAAAACCAATATTTTCCCTGTTATATCAGGGTAAACTGCCGGCGCTTTCCCGATATGGACTCTTTTATGATTTCGATAAAGATGGTAAAAAGGATCTTTTTACTTCTGTCCAGAATGGAATAAAAGTTTTTAAAAATCTGTCCCAGCTTACTGATTTGGCATTTAAGGATTTTAAAAGTCCTTTGTTTACAAATTATTATGGAGATTACATCAACATGGATTTAAGCAACCTTGATGTTCCTGCTTTTACCGATATAGACAATGATGGAGATATGGACATCCTTCATTTCAGGTCTTCACAAGGAACTTCCATTGACCTTGAAAAAAACATGAGTGTAGAAAATTTCAATAAGCCCGATAGCCTGCTATTTAAAAACCTTGATAACTGTTGGGGCGGTGTTATGGAACAAAGTTGTAATTATTACAATTTTGGGTTTGCTTGTAAAAATAACTTTAGGTTAGAACACATAGGAGGAGGAGCTGTATTGGCTTTTGATTCTGACAATGACTTAAATAAGGACTTGTTATTAGGGAAAGAGGATTGTAATAATTTAAATTTCCTCCAAAATAAGGGAACAAATGTAAAACCTGTTTTTACTAAATCCAGCTCAGTTTATCCTGGTGTCAATTCACCCCATCTGCCATACGCATTGCCTTTTAATGAAGATGTAGATGGAGATAATATTAAAGATTTGGTTGTGACGATGGGGAATTCGAATGATACCTGTGATTTTATAAATTCTATTTGGTTGTATAAGAATACAGGTACAAATACGAATGCAAATTTTATTTATCAATCTAAAAATTTCATTCAAAATACAATGATGGATATTGGCCGGAATTCGGTTCCATGCTTTTTAGATCTTGATGGTGATGGTGATATTGACCTTCTGGTAGCTGGTTCTTCATCAAAAGGAATAACTGCCGGTATTTACAAGTTTTTAAATACTGGCAATATGCAGAGTCCTGTTTACACCTTATCAGATACAAATTTTCTCCAGCAAAAGGAAAGGAATTTGGATGGTTTGAATATTACAGTTTCTGATCTTAACAACGATAATAAGGCCGACTTAATTCTCTCATCTGAAAAGAATGGGATTTTGCAGGTTGAATGGTTTGTTAATTCTTCGTCAAAAGGTTTTGCAAGTTCTTATAGTAAATTATTGGATGTTAAATTATCGTCTCTCTTTTCCCTTCTATTCACGGATGTAGACGGAAATGGCTTGGAAGATATATTGGTTGGATCTAAAAGCGGAGATTTGAAATATTTCATTAATTCCGGGACTTCAGTCCTTCCGAAATTTAATCTTATAGATAGTGCTTATGGAGGAATTAAATCCAATATTACTTCTTCAAATGGCAATTTAAGTCTGGCAATAGAAGATATTGACAAGGATAATAAGATGGACCTTGTCACCGTAAATGATTCAGGGTTCGTTTTTGTTTATCCGGGATTTAAAAACCAGGATCCAAAAAATTTTACAGATAAATACATTCTGGCTACTAATAATGGACCTATAGGAAAAAAATTACGCCTGGTTTTTTCCGACCTAAATAACGATAAAGTTCCTGAAGCAGTAATAGGAAATCAGAATGGAGGTCTTTTTCTTTTTAAATTATCTACATTAACTACAAATCTTACTTACTCTGATGGAAACTTAGAATATTTTTCAACTAAAATATTCCCCAATCCATCTTCCGGGACTTTCTCGGTTGAAAATAATAAAAATATTTCCATAAAAATTGTGGATTTCAGCGGTTTAGAATTATTCAGGTACGATAAGTTTGACAAAAGTGATTACTCTTTGGAAATTTTGAAGCCAGGAATA
This sequence comes from Cytophagales bacterium, assembly GCA_025360395.1. Lineage (GTDB taxonomy): Bacteria > Bacteroidota > Bacteroidia > Cytophagales > UBA9547 > UBA9547. The sequence continues at coordinate 7,722 of JANYCH010000164.1, forward strand.
TATTTGATAATAACAGAAACTGAAGGACAGACAAGGCAATGTCAAAAGCTTGCTGTCAAATGATTTGCAGAACTGAAAAAATATAAAAACCTTTTTTTTATTTAAGCTTAAAACGTCTTTACTTGTTTGCTTTTAGAGGATATTAGCATAGCTTTGCAGTCCGAAAAACTGATTCTCATCATTTTATAAAGCATGGCAAACATAGGTAAAGTTTCGCAGGTAATTGGTCCTGTTGTCGACGTATCGTTCGAAGTAAGCTCTAAATTACCGAAAATCTTTAACGCACTGATAGTTACAAAGCAAGGCGGACAAAAAATAGTTCTTGAAGTTCAACAGCACTTAGGCGAGGACCGTGTACGTACTATTGCAATGGAAGGAACAGAAGGCCTTCAGCGAGGTATGGATGTGATTGATACCGAAGAGGCTATTTCAGTTCCAAT
>JANYCH010000167.1 GCA_025360395.1 Cytophagales bacterium
AAGAATCGGAAAGCGCATCTTGTACCGCAATGATAATTTCCGGATGGGCATGGCCTAAAAGCATTGGTCCCCAGGAATTTATCATATCTACATAACTATTTCCATCTACATCAAAAAGATAAGCTCCCTTGGCAGATTTCATAAAAACAGGATTCCCGCCAACAGCTTTGAAGGCCCTTACCGGAGAATTTACTCCTCCTGGTATTGTGTTCTTTGCCCGATTGAATAATTCCTGGCTTATTGTATTGCTGATAGCTATAGTTGAGGCTGACATTTCAATGATTTATTGTGTCAAAGGTAACAGAATTGAGTTTTGAAACAGATTTCTGGCCTGCAAAAGGCAATTTTTGTAAATTAAACTACAATCAAATCGTTGGGTTTTGGATATTTTATTAACGTAGAGAAATCCTCTTTCCAGAAATCTAAATCAAGAACATTGCCTTCATGGTCTTTCGTCAAAGTGATTATTACAGGAATTTCATCAGAATCTATGTATTTAACCTGAATTATGTCTCCGGCATAAATAGAATCTTCTTTTCCTAAACCAATACTTCTCATTACAGCACCCTCATAATCAGATACTTCTTGATTTATAGGAAAATCAGCATGATTTAAATTTTTAAGGGAAAGCAAAAAGATAATCAGATCTTTTTCCTCCTGCTTTATGTTTCTTTTTTCCATTTCAGAAAGATTTAAAACAAATAAAGAAAGGATCTTAATAAATTACCTCTACTCCTCACTTACTTTTTTTATGAGAATTTTCTGAAATTCTCTTTCGGCTAGAAGTAAATCAGCCAATTGCCTTGGTGTTAGAATAATTAAATATCTGTTGTAATATTCTTTTTCCAGGGTCGCTTGTTCTTGTTTCAGGGAAGAAATCTGATTGATGGTTTGTTTTAAATTTTCATTGTTCGTCTCTGCAGGGTCAGCCAGTTTTTTAAATAATACTCTGATGGTCTTTCGCGTATCTTTTTTGCGGGAATTATATTCATTAAAAATTGGCCAGAATTTTTCTGCCTGAACAGGTGTTAAGCCTATTTTTTGGGTAATGAAAGCAACTCTCGCAGATTCAACTGATTGATTCTGAGCAAAGGATCCATTAATCAGAACGAAAGCCAAAAAGAGTTTTATTAGGATAGTCTTTTTCATTTTTTTTCATTTAAATGTCAGGTTGCAGGTCTGAAATGTCAATTTCATCGAGTTCCATTTGCAATGTTTGCTTTTCCTTCTCTCCTATTTTTACAGGGAGCATGATCTTTTCCAGTTCTTTGTTTATTGCTTTTTGTTTTAAAGGCGATGTAAATTCCATTATATCATGAGTTTCGATATTTTCATTATTCTCAAGATAAATTGTTATATCTGTTTTGTTGAGCATTGCAATCATAGATTTAACCGGCAAATCCTCTGATTTGGTGGCAACTTCATACTGGGACTGATTTATCGGAAGAAAATATAGAATTGCAGAAGCAATCAGCAATAATGAAACGGAGGCAGCAATGGCATATTTAACTATTTCAGACGATCTGAAATCGACTTTTATAACTTTTTTATCAGATCTAATTTTAGAATATATTTGGTTCTCTAGACTATTAAAATAGTCCTCAGGAACATTATGAACCTGAATATTATCAGATACAGCTGGCAATATTGAACCTTTGATTTTAGCTTCCAGGGATTTAAAATAACCTTCAGGTACAGAGAAAAGATTTGGTCGGGCCAGTAGGCTTTGTTTAGAAACCTTAAGCTTTATTTCATTTTCAAGCAAAGTAAAATAACCATCTGGCAAAATAAAAACATTCAACTTTTCAAGCTGTTCTAAATCAAAGTTATGGATGCCTTTTTGTTTCATTTATTGTTAGATTCGGATAGTGCCGGATCGTTTAATTTGATTTGATAAATTCTTCTATTTTTTTCACAGCGAGGTGGTATGAAGCTTTCAACGCTCCTACAGATGTATCAGTTATTTCAGAAATCTCTTCATATTTCATTTCATCAAAATATTTCATATTAAACACAAGACGTTGTTTTTCAGGAAGTTTAAGCAACGCTTTTTGCAATTTCATTTGAATTTCATCACCACTTACCAGGTTAGAAGTTGTGAGTTTAGTTTCAAGTTCCTTTTCAACATCATAAAAGGGGATAAAGAACCTTCGTCTTTTCTTTTTGAGGAAGTTGAGACATTCATTTGTAGCGATTTTGTAAATCCAGGTAAAAAGCAAAGCATCATTTCTGAAATGTTCAAGATTATGCCAAACCTTAACAAAAGTGTCCTGTGTTATATCATCGGCATCATCATGGTCAATTACCATTTTTCGGATATGCCAGTAGATTCTCTTCTGATATTTTAAAAGAATCCTACTAAAAGCAGTATCTCTGGAAAATTCATTTTTGAATAGTTCCAGTAATAAATTGTCTTCATCGTGATTTTTGTTATTAATAATCATCAGACACAGGATCCTCACATTATTGAAGGTTTCAGTTTATCAGCTATATCCATAGTCAGCGTCCCTGATCATACAATGCCGTAATAACAGATTGGAAAAATCCCCTTCCAAAATTGAAAGGGGATTTGTATTTTAAATTATCTCTGAAAGTTAAAGGAAAACAGTTTTCCTTTTGTGTTTATAAATGTGCCTTTTCCATCACAGCCTCCGTTTCCATAATCAATACTTCTTGTTACACCTTTAGAAATGTTAGAAAAGTCTATTTTACCTGCAGTTATTTCCCTGAAGTAATGGCAACCATAATTCAGCTGCAATGGAACAGCTATGTTGGCTGAGACAGCTTCTCCCTGACCGTTAGTTCCAGACCAATTGCCTATAATAGTGAATGAGTCATCTGTAATAGTCATAGGAGTACTCACTCCAGTCCTTACCCGAGTTTTATTTGCAGTATAATTCATAGTCCTGCCCTCTATATTAGTCACAGTCCCATTTGCTGTAATATTGAAAACCCATTTATTCGGATCTGATGAAGCTTGTTGTACAATTTTTTTGATAATACTGATTGAGCGACTTCCTACTTTTGTCTTTAAAACATTAGTATATGCCATAAAATCTCCACTTTCTCTGGTGCCTTTATAAAAAATGTCGATTTCTCCATTTCTTGATTGCCCGTCGTTTGCAGTGCCTGAATACACTATAGCCATGTATTTATCATAACTTATACCATCTATGGTTGTCATGGAGTCCTTTTTGACAATAGTTGCATAACTGCTGGCTTCTTCACGAAAATTGCTGGAGTTACTGTCGAATGCTTTGTCAATATCTGAGGACAATGAGTTCATGTCATTTTCACTATTGCTTAAATCTCTTTCGGTTGTTAAATCCGGATCAGGTTCTGGTTCATCTTTAGTTTTCTTTTTACAGGAACTCATTCCCATAGAAAGTAACATCAGGCTAATAGCAGTAAAATGCATCAATTTTGATACGGTTTTCATAGTAGTATAAATTTTAAAATAGGAATTTTGAGTCTTTGACTAAAGTTTACGGAATTGGTTTAATCCCGGACAAAAAATATTTAGAAGAGGCGCTAAAGTTTTTAAAAATGGTAACCTTTAAAAATAAAGTAACCTTCGCCAAAATTGGCGAAGGTTTAAAAATTAAGATGCGGAATATGCCACGGCAAATGACTTTGCAAATTCTGTTAATTTCGTCGGGCTAAGAGTAGGCTTGTGTTTCAGATAATCTTCCTGTCCTTTACCTGATTGGAATACCTGAC
>JANYCH010000176.1 GCA_025360395.1 Cytophagales bacterium
GGGGTTTTGTCTTTCGAACTTTGGCGGTAAAATACGCCTGAATTTACGTTTGATTTTAACGTGGAAAATTTTATTTTTTTTTCATTTAACTTCTTGGGTGAAATTCAGTAATGATTTGTTTAAGATAATCCCGGTCTAAATGAGTATATATCTCAGTAGTAGTGATAGATTCATGGCCAAGCATTTCCTGAACAGCCCTTAAATCAGCCCCACCTTCAATTAAATGCGTAGCAAATGAATGCCGGAAAGTATGCGGGCTTATCGCCTTATTTAAACCTAATTTGGATGCAAGTGATTTAATAATAAGGAAAACCATCACCCTTGACAAAGATTTCCCTCTTCTGTTTAAAAATATGAAATTTTCAAATCCCTTTTGTACTGGCACTTGTACCCGATGTGTGGAAATATAAAGCTCAACATATTTAATCGCTTCTCTTCCAACAGGAATTAACCTTTCCTTATTTCCTTTTCCCACGACCCTTATGAAACCAGAACTAAAATGCAATTGGTTTAATTTTAATGAAACCAGTTCGGAAACCCTTAAACCACAACTGTAAAGTAATTCTATCATCGATCTGTTCCGGTGTCCTTCAGGTTCAGATAGGTCAATAGATGTTAATAAGGCTTCTATTTCATTAAAGCTCAAAAAATCTGGAAGTTTCCTTCCAAGTTTGGGAGACTCAACTAAAGCCATAATATCTTCTTTAACAAGGTCTTCTGCCATCAGGAAATGAAAAAATGACCTGATTCCTGACAAAATTCTTGCCTGGCTGTGAGGGGCAAGTCCTAATTCGTTTAAATAGACCAAAAAATCTGAAACATCATTTCCTTTTACTGAAACGGGAGATATAACATTTCCGCATAAATCTAAAAACTGTTTTAGCTTCTCTATATCTTGTTTATAAGCTTCAATGGAATTAACAGACAATGAGCGTTCAATTTTTAAATAATTTTCAAATTGCTTGATATACAAGGGCCAGGACATTTCTACTTTCTAAGCTTTTAAGTTTATGTAAATCATTATTAACAAAAAAATAAATGATTTTATTTATTTAATCACCTTTGTATTAAACCTTTATTTATGATTTTCGTAATTTAAGGTTGAAGGCGCAAACCATTTAGTTTAAAGTTACAATGTTGAAGCAAATTTTACTCTTATTTTTAATTTCATTATGCATTCAAAAAAGCTTTGCACAAGCAGATGCCGATGCAGTAAAGCTTGCTGATGAAATGTATGGTTACGGTGACAAAAAGGATGCATTAGATGTTTATTTACAAGCAGTTAGCCTGAACCCTAAAAACGCAAGAGCTAATTTTATGGCAGGGCGATGCTATGAAGAAACAAATGAAAAAGATAAATCTGTAAAATATCTTGAAAAAGCATATCAGTTAGATCCTAAAATCTCTCCGGATATACATTACCTTATAGGCAGAGGATATCACTTTGGCGCTCAGTTCGATAAAGCAATTCAAAATTTTAACCTTTATAAAAAAGACCTTTCTACTTCCACCGCCTCAAATAAAGGTGACCTTATTAAAAAAGCCGATAAGCATATTGCTGAATGCGAAAGTGGAAAGATATTTTATGCTAAAAAAGCAACAAAAGAACTTGTTAATCTGGGAAGTGTAGTTAATACTGAATACGAAGAATATGCACCAGTTATATCTTCTGATGAAAGCATAATGATCTTCACCTCAAGAAGGCAAGGCACAACAGGAAATAAAAAAGACCGTGACAATGAGTTTTTTGAAGATATATATGTCAGTAAAAAAGATAAAGGTGGTAAATGGGGAGTACCTCAAAATATCGGAACAGCCGTAAATACTGAGTTTCATGATGCTACAAATGGTTTATCACATGATGGAAAGGAATTATATATATATCGTGAAACGCATGGTGGGGACATATATAAATGCATCCAGACTGCAGATGGAAACTGGTCGAAACCAGAAAGAATTGAGCACATTAACACCAAATATGAAGAAGCGTCCATTACTTTTTCAAGTGATGGAAAAACAATGATATTTTCAAGTGATAGGCCTGGTGGTAAAGGAAGATTAGACCTTTATTTTTGTAAACTAGATGATAAGGGAGTTTGGAGTCAACCTGCAAACCTTAGTGAAACGCTTAATACACAATATGACGAAGACAGTCCGTTTTTAACTGAAAATGGTAAGTTCCTTTATTTTAGTTCTTCAGGACACAACACCATGGGTGGTTATGACATCTTTAAAAGTACTTTAGAAGGTGATAAATGGGGTAAACCGGAAAACATGGGTTATCCGATCAATACTGTTGATGATGATATTTATTATGTTGAATCTGGCGACGGGGTTCATGGCTATTATGCTTCAGTAAGAAATGGAGGTCAAGGTGAAAAGGATATTTACAAGATTACCAATGCAGTACCTGTAGAAGAGCTTGTAAAAGACACTTTAGTTTCTAAAGCTGAAGAAGTTGTAAAAGATTCTGTAAAAGCAGAGGTGACAGAAGCCAAAGCAGAAGTAAAAGAAGTTAAGGAAGAAATAAAAGAAGAAGTTAAAGTGGCTGTGGCTGAGCCCAAAACTTTTAAAACAATAACAATTAAAGGAAGAGTCTTTGACGGACAATCTGGTGAGCCAGTTCAGGCATCTATAGATGTACTGGATGAAAAAGGAAAAGTAATTAAAACGATTACTACTTCAGCAGACGGGTATTATACATTCCCGTTAAATGAAAAAAAGCAAAGAAATTATAAATTAATAGTTCAAACTGCCGGATTTGTTAAGAAGACCATAAGTCTTTCAGTAAAACCATCATATGAAGAAACAGAAACTGTTCAGGACCTTGCGCTCTCTAAATACGTTGCCGGCAAAAAATATATTTTAAGAAATATCTACTTTGACTTTAATGAAGCTTCTATTACTTCCCAATCAGAGCCTGAGCTTCAGCGTTTATTTAGTATGCTTCAAAAATCTCCAAACATGAAGATTGAAATTGATGGTCATACTGATTATGTAGGAACTGCAGAAGCAAACAAAATCCTATCTCAAAAACGTGCTCAGGCAGTTGTTAATTACCTAATTAAAAAGGGAATATCTTCAGAAAGGTTAAAAGCTGTCGGATATGGTAAAGAGCATCCTCTTGCCTCAAACGATGATGAAAACGAAGGTCGCGAACTAAACAGACGTACAGAGTTTAAAATCCTTTAATTTTGGGGGATGAATCAGAAAAAGATTACCGATCTTTTCATCCTTTGCATTACGATACTTTTAGCAAACATCCTGGTAGAAGTTATTACCAACTGGGCAGGAAAATATATAAAGACTGAAAATGTTTTTAAAACCAATGCCATTTCAATGTCTGTTACAGTTTTGGTTTATTACCCTGCATTCAGGGCTTTAAATGAATTTTTAAAATCTTCTACAAAGAAATACATTCAAAATACCAAAAAAGTAGCCGGCGGAGGATTTATTGGCATACTCTTATCCTTTATAATTGCTTTAGTTTTACTTTTCTTCATAAATTTGAAAGTGAGATATGATATCGACATCATACACCAACTTTTAAATAAATGACCAAGCTCCTTAAAAACCTTGTCTTTATCGATATTGAAACTGTTTGTTTAACCAAACATTATTCCCTGTTACATCCCAGGTTGCAGGAAGCATGGAATAAAAAAGCCCTTACTTTAAATCCAAACTGTACAGAACCGGACAGTTACTTTTTTGAAAAAGGTGCAATTTTTGCGGAATTCGGTAAAATAGTGGTGATCGGTTTAGGCTACTTTCATAAAAATGAAGACAAAGAATTGTGTTTAAGAACTAAGGCTCTTTCTTCGGACAATGAAAAAGAATTGCTTACTGAATTTTGCGAGGTCCTCGAAAAAGGTTTTAAAGATGAAGATATAATTCTTTGTGCCCACAATGGGAAAGAATTTGATTTTCCCTATCTCTGTCGCAGAATGCTGGTGAATGGTGTCAAATTACCTAAGTACCTGGACGTAGCCGGTAAAAAGCCTTGGGAAATAAAGCACCATGACACTATGGAAATGTGGAAATTTGGTGACCGTAAAAGTTTTACCTCGCTCGAACTATTAGCTGCAGTTTTCGATATTCCCACAAGTAAAGAGGGAATTGATGGATCAAAAGTATCCAGTACTTACCATCTGAAAGGGGACCTTGAAAGCATTGCCAATTACTGTAAACGGGATGTTGAAGTCCTGGCCCAGATTTTCCTCAAAATGCATGGCATAGAACAGCCTAAATCGGAAAATATGGTTTTGTTGTAACAGGCAATAAAATTACCGGCAAATTTTCGCAAATTTGTAGTTCTAAAAATTTCCTTCCCAGTGTTAGCAATTAATAACCTTTCTTTCTACTTCGGTAGCAGGCCTTTATACGACAATGCAAGTCTCCACATAAAGCCAAAGGATAGAATTGGACTTATTGGCCCTAATGGTACAGGCAAATCTACTTTGCTCCGGTTAATTACAGGTGAATATAAGCCTGACGGTGGAGATATAAGCATGAGTAAAGATTGTACGATAGGTTTCTTAAACCAAGATCTCCTTTCGTATGAATCAGATGAAAGTATTTTGAAAGTCGCAATGCAGGCTTTTGAGAGACAAAATATCCTACAGACACAAATAGACGAGCTTTTGCATAAACTGGAGACAGAATATACAGAAGAAATAATGGAAACATTAGGGAATCTTCAGGAAGAATTTGGAATGCTGGATGGTTACTCTATTCAGTCAAAAGCAGAAGAAATACTTGAAGGCCTTGGATTTTATACAGAACAGCTTCAATGGCCGCTGAAACAGTTTTCAGGAGGCTGGAGAATGAGGGTAATGTTAGCTAAACTACTTTTGGCCAAACCTTCTCTCCTATTAATGGATGAGCCTACCAACCACCTTGACCTTCCTTCAATTGAGTGGGTGGAAAATTATTTACAGAATTATGAAGGGGCGGTTGTGGTTGTTTCACATGATAGGGCCTTTCTTGATAACTGTATTAATATCATTGTTGAAGTAAGCAATGCAAAACTTAATCTTTATTCCGGTAATTATACTTTCTATGTAGAAGAGAAAGATTTAAGGAATGAGATACAGAAAGGTGCATTTGAAAACCAGCAAGCTCAAATACGTCAGACAGAGCGATTTATAGAACGTTTTAAAGCAAAAGCAAGTAAATCGCGCCAAGTACAAAGCAGGGTAAAATCCCTCGAAAAGCTCGATGTAATTGACGATGTCAGAGAGGAAAACGCAAAGGTGAATTTCAAATTTACTTTTAAGAACCCTTCTGGCCGTACAGTATTAGAATTAAAAGACGCAAGTAAGGCATTTGGAGATAATGTTATTTTAAAACATGCTAATGTTCAGCTATTAAGGGGTGACAAAGTAGCTCTTATCGGTGCGAATGGAAAAGGAAAGTCCACCGTATTGAGAATGCTTGCCGGAGTTGAAAAAATGGAAGGAGAACGTACTGAAGGTCATAATGTTACAACCTCATTCTTTGCTCAGCACCAGTTAGAATCATTAAATTTAAATGATACCATTTTAGAAGAAATGGTACACCATGCCCCGGATAAAAACGAGCTGGAATTAAGAGGTGTATTGGGATGTTTCCTTTTTACAGCTGATGATGTTTTTAAAAAAATAAAGGTTTTATCAGGAGGTGAAAAAAGCCGTGTTGCCCTGGCCAAGACATTGGTATCCCAATCAAATTTCCTCTTGCTTGATGAGCCTACCAACCATTTGGATATGATGTCGGTGAATATCCTGATCCAGGCTTTGCAGCAGTATGAAGGTACTTTTGTAGCTGTTTCCCACGACAGGCACTTTGTAGCCAATACGGCGACTAAAATCTGGTATATTGAAGAGGAACAGATCAAAGAATATCCTGGCCCTTATGATGAATACATGACCTGGCAAAAGGGCAGAGAAAAATCTGCTGTTTCACAAAATCAGGCACCAGTCAAAAAAGAAATACCCAAAGAGCAACCAAAAAAAGCAGAAGTTAAACCTGCAGTTTCTAATGTATCAAAAAATGAATTGAACAAAATTGAAGTTCAGATCCAGGAATTAGAAGATAAAAAGAAACGCATCGAAGAAGAATTGAGTAAGCCACAGGTTTACAGTGATGTTAAAAAGTTTTCTGAAACCAATACACAATATGATAGGGTAAATAGTGAATTGGCTGTCTTGTATAAAAAATGGGAATCGGTAGCTTAATTAAATGTGTAGAATTCAGTGCTGCGCCTTTGCAAGTTGATTTCAGGGTTATTATTGTTGTGGTTTAATAGACTTTAAATAACCACCATAATCTTTCAATTGCAGAGTATACCATTCAACTAAGATATGGCTAATTGAACTGTCAACTCACAAATTTCGTTTCCCTTCTTTACATTATAAGACTCATTTTTATAATTCATGGAAATAGGAATAGACAGTTTT
>JANYCH010000180.1 GCA_025360395.1 Cytophagales bacterium
GGTCTTGGCTACAGAACAATATTTTGTCATAGATAAATCAATGGCTCTTTGAGCTTTATCTTTGTCTACATTGCCGTAAAGTTTGAATTGTACATTAATATCTTTAAATAATGATGGTTCTACACCTTGCTCTCTTTCCCCGTTTACTTCAATTTCAATATTTTGAAGATCTTGTTTCTGCTTGTTTAAAATATTGATAATATCCATAGTGCTGCAGCTTCCTAATGCTGCCAGCATAAGTTGCATTGGCCTGAAACCTAATTCCTGACCACCAATTGCCGGAGATCCATCAATTGATATTTTGTTTCCCACCTCATTCACTGCTTCAAGGTGGGTTGCATTATTTACCCTCTTAAGTTGGATTTTCATATTATACCGGAGTTACTTTAAAATGATATTTCTTAAAATAAAGTTCTGTTTTCGGAGATAAGGAACTCTGATAACCAGAACATTGTTTTGATTTTGCGATTTACGTGGTATTTTTGTAAAATAGTACCCGCCTCCAAAATAAAAACCAATTTTAACAGAAAGCAATGAGCATAGTTCTCAACGAAGGGATTGACCAGGTTGTAAAAAAAGACATTCTCGCATTAAACGACAAAATTCAGGAATTCAATGCCGGAAAAGTGTCAGACGAGAAATTTCGTTCTTACCGCCTTGCCCGTGGTGTTTACGGACAAAGACAATTAGGTGTACAGATGATCAGGATAAAATTGCCATATGGCCGTTTAAATTCTGAGCAAATGATCCGTATTGCTGATGTTTGCGATGAGTTTGCAAGTGGTGTAATGCATGCTACTACCCGTCAGGACATCCAGATCCACCATGTTAAACTAGCTCATACCCCCCAGCTTTGGGCGAAATTAGAAGAAAAAAATATTACTCTTAGGGAGGCTTGCGGTAATACAGTCCGCAATGTGACAGGATCTGCAGATGCAGGCATTAACCCAAATGAGCTATTTGATATTACCCCCTATGCGCATGCGTTCTTTAAATATTTCCTGCGAAACCCCATTTGCCAGGAAATGGGACGTAAGTTTAAAGTAGCTTTCAGTTCAGACGAAACTGACAATGCATTTACTTATATCCACGACCTGGGGTTTATCCCCAAAATCCAGAATAACGAAAGAGGCTTTAAAGTAGTAGTAGGTGGAGGCCTTGGTGCCCAGCCATTTCACGCTTTTGTTTACTCACAATTTCTGCATGTTGATGACTTTATTCCTTTTTCTGAAGCTGTAATCCGTGTTTTCGATCGTTATGGAGAAAGGACCCGCAGACACAAAGCAAGGTTAAAATATCTGATCAGCGACCTTGGCTTTGAAGCATTTATCGCTTTAGTTGAAGAAGAAAGGCTGGCAATAAAAAATAAAAAGTTTGTCGTCGACCCAAATGATTTTACCAAATCTGTAATTCCTCATGAAAACGGGATGCAGATTATTTCAATCAAAGACGAGAATAAATTTAAAGCCTGGTTTAAAACCAACGTTCGTAAACAGAAGCAGGAAGGTTTTTTCAGTATCAATGTTAAACTTCCTCTTGGAAACATGGACACTGATACTGCCCGTGCTTTAGCTCAATTAGTTGCACAAGGCTATTCTGCAGATGAGTTTAGGATAACTGTTAACCAGGGATACCTTATTAAGTTTGTGCGTGAGCAATATTTAAGATATTTCTTTCAGGAACTGGATAAATTAGGATTAGCTGAGCCTGGCGCAGAAAGTGCCGCTGACATTGCAGCTTGCCCTGGAACAGATACTTGTAATCTTGGAATTGCAAGCAGCTATGGTTTGGCTGAGGAACTTGAAAAAGTGATCAGAGAGGAATATCCTGACCTGATTTATAACAATGACATTAAAATAAAAATAAGCGGTTGTATGAATTCATGCGGTCAGCATGGTTTAGCCAATATCGGTTTTCATGGAATGAGCATGAAGGCTGGTGGAAAAGTACTTCCTGCAATGCAATTGCTGTTAGGCGGTGGAGTAAAAGGTGATGGAATTGGTTTGATGGCGGATAAAATTGTAAAAGTTCCCGCTAAAGGAGTTCCGGATGTTTTGCGTGCTTTACTTAATGATTATCAGGCGAATGGTCTTGAGGGCGAATATTTCAATGATTATTTCTACCGTTTGGGAAACCCTTACTTCTACAACATGTTGAAGCCACTGGCAACAACAGAAAACATCAGCGCAGACTATTTTGTAGACTGGGGAAATTCTGAAACTTATGCCACTGCCGTTGGAGTAGGAGAATGTGCTGGTGTTATGCTTGATCTGGTTTCTACGTTGCTTAACGACACCAAAGAAAAACTTCAGAATGCCAAAGATGCTCTACAACAAGGTATTTGGGCAGATTCTATTTACTGGAGTTATGCAGTGTTTATCAGCGGAGGAAAAGCATTACTTACAAGCAAAGATGTAAATTGCAATACTCAACATGGTATAATTAATGATTTTGACACTTATTTTGTACAAACAGGAGAATACTCGGTTGAAGGAAGCTTCAAAGATTTGGTTTTGAAAATTAACAAAAACGAACCCTCTGAAGATTTTGCAAAAGAATACTTGGCTGATGCTGAAAGGTTTTTTGAAGCGATGGAAAATTTAAGGGTTAAACAGACGGTAACTGTTTAATTATAACCAATTCAATTCTGAAGGTGCTGGCTATAACCAGCACCTTTTTTATTTAACAAAGCACTTTAAGGAGCCGAATTATCAAGTCTTGCCAAAAATGCTTCCGCAATTTTTATATGGTTCTCTAACTTGTCTTTACCCATGTTTTTCAAATGAATAGTCATGGTTGAAAGTCTTGGATTTTGCTGGAAAAATTCTTTGTATTTGTTGATAAACCGCCAATAAAGACCATCCCAGATTTCACACCACACTCCTGGTTTAATGTCACTCATTTTTAAGATATAGTTGGATCCTGAAAAATAAGGTTTGGTCGTGGAAGTCCCGCCTCCAGCATACTGGCTCATAGAATAGACATTTGAAACCATGACCCAATCATAAGCATCAATGTACATTTCCATAAACCAGCGGTAAATATCATCAGGATCAATTTCACATAAGAACATAAAATTTCCCATTACCATAAGACGCTCAATATGATGAGAATAGGCATTATTTAATACCCTTTTTATTACAAGGTCCACAGGGGCAATCCCTGTATTCCCTTCCCAGAAAGAATAAGGTAATTTTCGCTTGTGGTCCCAGAAATTAATTGTCCTTTCTCTGCGGCCTTTATAAATGTATACACCCAGCATAAATTCTCTCCAGCCAATAATCTGTCTTATAAAACCTTCAAGACTATTTATTGGAACGTTGTTCTCCTCAGAAAATGTCAAAATAGCTTTTAATACAAGGTCTGGTGTCAATAATCCCGTATTCAGGTAAGGGGTAAGTATCGAATGAAAAAGATGAGTGTACGAAGATGAAATAGCATCTTCATAAGGCCCGAAAAGAACAAACCTGTTTTGTAAAAAGTCTTCCAAACATTTCAATGCATCGGCATGAGTGACAGCATATTGAAAATTTTCAACATTTCCTGGATTTACAGAAAAATGCTTCTTAACATATTCTTTTGCTTCAGTTACAAATTGATTCGGAATAGGCGACCAAACTGGTGGTGGTAAAACCGATTTCGGCAATTTTTTCCTGTTGTCAGTATCAAAACTCCACTTCCCTCCCATTGGTTTTCCATTTTCAACCAGGACTGATAACCTTTTTCTTTGCTCTATGTAAAAGGAAGCCATAGAGAAATGATCTTTACCTTCAAACTGGGTTTTTAAAAATTCCTCAGAAGAAAGGAACATAGGAGATTGCCTTCGAACTATTTTAAATTTGGTAGAAAAAACTTTCACTATTTTTTGTTCCAGCCAATCGTCAGTGGTGTTATAATAACAAATTTCTTTGATACCTCTCTTTATTAGATCGTTGACCAGATTGTTATAATTTTCCAGTTGCTGTAAATCCCAATAATGAACCTGAAATCCTTGCTTTATAAGGCTGGCTTGAAAATATTTCATTGAGGCCCTGTGAAGGACAAGCTTCTGTTTATGAAATTGGTATTGGCTAAAATAAAGTGGGTCTTCAATAATATAGAAAACACTTCCGACAGGTTCTTCCAAGTGAGCCCAAAATAACTGATGTGGAAAAATCAGAAATACATTTTGCATAAATCTTATAATTGAATCAGTTTCTTAAAAAACCAATCCAATGTATAAAACCGTTATTAAAGCAAATGTTTTATTGTTAATATTATTTTACCTGATAGGTACAGCTAAAAGAGCCGGTAACAATTTTAGTTACTGTTCCGGCAATGTTTTTAGCCTTAAAAGTATAAGATCCTGTAATGTGATTAGAAGTGAATTCTGTCACGTTTATTGAAGCATTTCCACTTGTGTTATAATCGGTTGTGTATGTATCTGTGGCCGAGTACTTTATTTGTCCATTGGTATATGTTGAAGTAGCATCTGTATAAACACCGGTACCAGTAACATTTGCAATTGAAACTGCGGCACTTGGGAATATACCCGCGCCTTTTAGCATGGTAATGGTAATCTGTCCGGATGATGAGGTTTTAGTTGCGTCAATAATGGTAGCTACATTATTTGTTGTTCCATCATTAAAATTAGCACTTTCGGTATTAGTTGAGCTTGTGGTGGAGCCTGACGTGGTACTTGATCCAGAATTGGTTGAAGTCGTTGATCCAGTAGTCGAAGTACTGGTTGTCACAGGTGTTGGATCAGGTTTCTTTTTAGTACAGAAAACGGTGAATAAAAAGATTGAAAATACTAAAGCTTTAATAGCGTTCATTTTAAATTATTTGGTTCGAGTTACAATATTATTGGAATGAAACGTAGCTGATTTTAAATTCATGATAATAATATCACTTAATCTTCTTATAAGCGGCCTTCAGTTTCTCATCAGCCTCTTTCTTTTCAATATCATCCCGAAGTT
>JANYCH010000193.1 GCA_025360395.1 Cytophagales bacterium
CTCCAGCACCCCATGCTGGCGCGATACCAAGCTACGCTACACCCCGAACTTGTATTTCTGTTGCCAGAATTTTACAATAGGTGCAAATATAATGCTTTCAGTTTCATAGAAAAGCCCCGAATAGAAATCTTTAGGACTATCTCAAATACTCTGAATTGTTCCTTTTTTAATTGGTTTGATGCTGCAATTCAAACCGTCCTTAACTAAATGCCACCAGCAAAATGCATTGCAATACCATAGAACCATCTATCAATCCTGTAAAATAATGATTGGGCCATGTAGGTTTTATGTTTACCAGTAATATCAATACAAAGGCCGAACAGACAATCCGGGAATAAAGCAAGGGCCCCGCCCCATAATTATAATCTGAAATGAGGATATAAAGAATAAGGGTAACAGCACTCAAAATCATGGCCCTTTTTATGCCAATCGCCCCCGGGATGGTTATCAATCCATTCTGGCGGTCCTGGTTAATATCCCGGATGTCGAATGGAATGGTGATGGCAAATATGAAAAGAAACCTTTCCAGCGATAGAAAATAAATTTCCGTTCCTGATTTAAGTCCTTCATGAAGTATAAAAGGCAGATAGGCCGTTGCTACCGTCCAGCAAAATGAAATAAGCAAGATTTTAACAAATGGAATTGTCCGTAAGCTTTTTGCTTTGAAAGGTAAATAATACAATAAAACGATAAGGAACAGGACTAGGATGGTAAGAAGGGACCAGGTGTTTTCTGTGCATTTCAATACAAGCCAGCCACAGAGAGCAAGAAAGAAGGGCAATACATACATGCTTATCTTGAACAACCGGCTGGACCTGTTGTTTACAAAAAAAGGGATATTGTAGGTCAAGAATGTTCCAAGAAATAAAAATGAAGCATAGTAAACATTGAAGGGGATCTGGGAAATCCTGATAGTACAATAATAAAGTGACACCGAAGCCAGGCTGATGAGCAACCTGGAATCGATGATGAAGTCTTTAACTCTGAGGATGAAACCTAGCAACTGGAGCTTTTAAGTAGTTCAGTAAAGTTATTGTCAAATAAGATTTTAAACGTTTATTTAACATTAAAATTCCACCATGAACACTAAAATACTGTCACAATTTAGAACAATTGCGCTTCTTGAAGGTATTTCCACCCTTACATTGTTTTTTATCGCCATGCCCCTGAAATATCTGATGAACCTTCCGCTGGCTGTAAAATATACAGGTTGGGTCCATGGGATACTTTTTCTTGCTTATATAGCCTGGCTGGTGCTTGTTTCCCTTGACCGTAAATGGAGTTTTTCAAAAATATGCTGGTCTGCCCTGGCTTCGCTGGTTCCTTTTGGGACCTTTGTATTGGATGCCAAACTCCTGAAGCCTGAGCTAAGGTCTGCCGGAATGGATATTTAAAAATTCGTCTATCCATGTTTCATGTTGGCCGGCTTTCTTGTTTTTTTCGGGTAAAAAGCCAACATGGCCTCCATATTCAGAAACATAGAAACTGAAATGTTCATTTTCCTTCGCCTCTTTGTAAGGCATACACTTTTCAGTTAAAAACGGATCGTCCTTGGCATTGATGAGCAAGGTAGGGGTTTTGATATCTTTCAGGTTATAGAGAGAAGAACATTGGTTGTAATAATCTTCCGCATCCTTGAACCCGTTAGCGGGCCCGGTATAAATGTTATCAAATTGCCTGATGCTTTTGATAGAATCAAAGGTTTTCTGGCTGATCCTTCCTGGAAAGGCACTTATTTTTCTTTTCAGCTTGTTTTTAAGTGCTGAAATAAAACGATGGTTATAAATAGAATTCTGCCAGGTTTCCAGTTTGTCAGAAGAACTGCTTAGGTGGCAGGGAACAGATACAGCGGCAGCGCAAACTACTTTTTGCAGGTTTTGTTGCCCGAGATAACCCATGTACTTCAATACAATATTTCCTCCGAGGCTAAATCCAATCACTGCTATTTGTTTGTAAATCAGCTTTAAATGGTCCACTACCTGGTCCAGGTCTTCAATAATACCGCTGTGGTAAGCACTGAAAAGAACATTGTCAGTTCCGCTACATCCGCGCAGGTTCAAAGCCACAATGTCCCAATCCTTTTCTTTTAAAAAACCGGACAAAGAGGTAATGTAGCCACTTTCGGAAGAGCCTTCGAGTCCATGTACCAGTATAACACATCGGTTTGCCGATTTTGGCAGCTGGTCTAAGGCAAGAAAATCCCCGTTTTCTGTGGGTAAAATCGTCCTTTCATAACTCAAAGGCTTTTTGTTCCGCATCAAAAATGAAAGGATGGTGTTGATATGGCCATTCCGGCAAAGAAGACGAGGATTATATGAGGGATGGAAAACAGGCAAGAAATCAGAAATCCAAATTAAGTGATCGAATCAAATTAATTAACCAGAGGTTCAACAAATTTTTGCAGGTTCATGCAGTTAAAATGCCCTTTCGGACATTTATTATACCCTATTTTACTGCAAGGCCTGCATGGTAAATCCTTTACTTCCCAAATGGCATGTTTTGTTTGGAATGGGTACATGCCAAATTCTGGAATTGTATTGCCCCAAATACTGATAACTTCCTTTCGGAAAGCCGCTGCTATGTGCATTAATCCGGTATCGTGTGTATATACTTTAGCAGCGTTTTGAACATAGGAAGCTGACTGGTTCAGGCTTACTTCGCCACATAAATTAAGGACCTGTCTGCCAATGCTTTTTCCAAAAATCTCTAATTCTGAACCATTATTCGCATCTTCTTTTCCACCAAGTAAAATCATGGGGAAATTGATTGAAGAGATCAATTCTTTCATTTTAGCAAGAGGAAGTTTTTTGGTTTCATGCTGTCCGCCAATGGCATAAGCATAATATCCTGATTGAAAGGCCTTAGGTAAGCCCTTAATATTTATTTCATCTTTTAAAGGAATAAAATAATCTAAACCCCTGCCATCATAGCTTACAGCAAGTCTTTCCACAGTTTTAAAATACCTGTCAACAATATGGATCCTGGGAAGTTTGTTTTTTTTCAGGTTTACCATGAGCCATTTTTCCCAATTAAGTTTTTCAAAACTTTTGGATGGAACCCCTAGTAAAGTTTTTATAATCCTGGTCCTGAGATTATTATGCAGGTCTATCACCAGGTCAAATTTTTCATCTTTTAACTCTTTAATCAGCTTTAACAGATTTTCTTCCAGAAAATGGAATTTAGAAATATAAGGATTGGCAG
>JANYCH010000210.1 GCA_025360395.1 Cytophagales bacterium
AAAGCTGGATCAGAGGGATTCACCACAGCGTGGACAAAAGATATTTACAAGCCTATTTAGACGAGTTCTGTTACAGGATCAATAGGTCAATTCATAAAGATGGCATATTCGACAACCTAATGATGAGAATGATTGCAACTCCCAACATCACCAAAAACCAAATAAAATTTGCCTACAGTAGCTAAATGGGCTCTACTATTTTTTTAATCAGAAAAACAATATTATTAACAAGGATAAGGTTGATGTATGTTTTTTAAAACCTTTACGAAGCATTATATTAATTTTATAGTATGAAATTAGAAGAGGCAATATCTAATCCCAATTTCAATAATGAAGTACATAAGGCGACTATAAACCTATTGTTTACTGCGCACTGGTTAAGGACTAAAATGAGTAACCATCTTAAACAATTTGACCTTACACCAGAGCAATACAATATAATGCGGATCTTAAAAGGAAAGCATCCAATTAAAATGTGTGTCAAAGACCTTTCAAACAGAATGATTGAAAAGAGCTCGAATGTTCCCAGAATCTTAGATAGATTAGAAAGAAAGGGGTTTATTGAGCGGAACCAATCTGCGGAAGACAAAAGGGAGACTGAAACTTTATTGACAAAAAAAGGCATTTTACACCTTCAGGTTACAAATCAGCATGTAAAAAACAATGAAGATAAAATGATGAATCTAGATGAAGAAACGGCCAAAAAATTAAACAACATTCTTGAGGAACTCAGAATTACTCAAGATTAACAAATTAAATAATATATTTATATTTTTTCATTTTTATATTTTTTCACTTTTAACTTATTGTACATTTGAATATTAGGTATGAATTCAGAATAATAGTTTTAACTATACGGCAATTTCAAAACAAGATAGAAGTATAATCTCTCAATTTCAATATATTATTTGGTGATTTTTGTATCTATTTATATCTGCATACGTTTATAAGACAAACAAAACAATTACTATTATGAGAACAGGAACAATGATTGCCAGAGTATTCCTTGGAGGAATATTCTTGATCTCAGGTCTTAATGGTTTCTTTCACTTTATCCCATCATCTACGATGCCAGGCTCGCCAATGAGCTTCATCTCAACGATGATCAGCACCGGTGATTTCTTCTACGTGATTAAATTTTTCGAAATAATACTAGGGTCGATGATCCTTGTCGGGAGGTTTATGCCTATTGCGCTTATCATGATGTTCCCGATCACGATGAACATCTTCTTTTTCCACCTTACATTAGGATTAGGAAGCATTCCGATGGCGATGATGACGATGTTTGTACACATTTATTTGATTTACACTTACAGGTCGAGTTACAGCACCATGATACACGGTTAACCTGAGTATTCTTCCGATTTAAAAAGAGCCCTTAATTGGGCTTTTTTTATGACCCTTTTATCCTACTAAACATACTATCCATAAATTGGTCTTTGAAGATTTTTACTGTTTGTACTCAAGCTTTGAAATTTGAAGTAATTTTAAGCTCAAAGTATTATGCACCCAATTTTTATAATAGCACGAAGAGAATTCCTACAACGGGTCAGACAAAAGTCGTTTTGGATAATGCTTCTTTTTGGCCCATTATTTCTCATTTTGATAATGATAGTGCCAATTGGTCTGACGATGCAAAAGGAGTCCTCTTCAGAAATCCTTTATCTGGATAAAACCGGGGAGCTGGAAGGATATCTCTATCCTGAAAAGGATTTCAACTTGATAAAATCAATTGATCCTGTAAATGAGTGTGCTAATAGGATAAAGGAAGAAGGTTATGCAGGATTAATTATAATACAAAAAATTGGAACTGAATGGCAATGCAAATATTACCAAACCGGAACTTCCGGTAAAAGTCATCTCTTAGTCAAGACTATCATTGCTAATAGAATAACTCAATATGAATTGGCAGACAAACAAAATATTGCATTTCCTGTATTGAATTTTCAAATAGCACCTATTTCTGAAATACAAAAAGGTAAACCTGATAACACAATAGGATTTGTATTCGGTCTTTTTGCTGCGGTCCTGATATTAGTGTTTATAAACCAATATTCACACATGGTGCTTCGGGGTGTGGTTGAAGAAAAGCAAAACAGGATTTCAGAATTAATATTGACCTCCATAAAACCGCTTTATTTTATCTCTGGGAAAATTATAGGAATTGCTTCCGTAGCATTTTTGCAGATTTTGGTGTGGTCATTGCTTTCAGGAACTGTTACCCTGGCAATTAGTAATTACTTTAAGTTAGATAGATTTTCGGACCAAAACCTAGTAAAAACTTTAGAAAACACTAAAGACATCCAACAGTCAATGGAAATGAACACTATCGTAAATTCTATTGGTTCAATAAATGGTCTTGAAGTATTTCTGGGCTTTATTTTTTTCTTCCTTTTCGGATATTTACTTTTTAGCTCTTTATTTGCAATTGTTGGCATAGCAGTTGGCAGCGACACAGATGCACAACAAATGTCAATACCTTTTACACTTCCATTGTCCATTCCTGTTATACTGTTGCAATATATTACGGAGAACCAAAATTCAGGGCTAACATTATTTTTAACCTTATTCCCTCTTACTTCACCAACCACTATGTTGTTAAGGATGCCCTTTGGAGTTCCATATGGGCAGGTTTTGGCATCAGGCTCAATCCTGATTTTAACACTTGTTTTTGCAGCATATTCAGCAGCAAAAATTTACAGGACAGGTATCCTCATGTATGGTAAAAAATTTACTCTGCAAGAGGTTTGGTATTGGGTCAGGAAAGCCTAAAAAAATATTTAACTAAATACTGTTCGGTCAATGTCTAAATTAACAATGTGGCATACTTTTCTATTGCTAAGGGAAACATAAATTAACTCTATAGCGATGAAAATGTTACTACTTATAATTGGCGTGGCCTTAGGTCACTTTCTTTTCAATGCACCTATGATGCTTCAGGTTGCAATGGCTTTTGTAACCGCAATGGCGGCTTATTATCTTATAGAATGGAGTGATGATACCACAAATGCCTGAGGCATCATTCCTTTCTTTAACAAAAAAATACAATCTTTGGATGCAAACTATTGTAGTCCATATTTAAGATGATCCTTCACACCGAAATCGCCGATTTGTTCCGATCAAAAGGGGCAAAAATTATTGCTGAAGAATACTTGTTTGCTGAAAGGCTTCCAGGTATAAAAGCGTTAATTTTTGACTGGGACGGGGTTTTTAATGAGGGCTTAAAAGGAGATGGCGTTTTAAGCCCATTTAGTGAAATAGATTCTATGGGTATAAACATGCTCAGATTTGCTTTATGGCTAAAATCGGGAATTATTCCTCAAGTATTTATTGTGACAGGATTAAAGAATGTGTCTGCACAGGCCATCGCAAATAGGGAATGCTTCAGTGCACTTTATCTTGAATGTGTTAACAAATCCTTCGCCATGGATCATATTGACAAACATTTTGGGATTATGCCTTCTGAAATGATATGTTACTTTGATGATATTCTGGATGTTGCCATGGCTAGAGATTGCGCTCTTAGGATGTACATCCACAGGAAAAGCAAATTGCTATTTGAAAAATACCTGGTAGAAAACAATTTATGTGATTACGTTACAATGAGCGAAAGTGGCGAACCTGCAATAAGGGAAATTTGTGAATTTCTTTTAGGAATGGGTGGTTTATATAATGAAACGATCTCTCAAAGAATAGCATTCACCCCTCAATACAAAGAATTTTTAGCCCAGCGTAAATTAATTGATCTTCAACTTTTTAGGTTTAACGGAACTGATGTAGAGTTATTTACAAAATTTTGATTCCTTTATTTTAGGTTTATTTTTTTGTTACTACATTACACCATGTTCAAATTAGACAGAACAGCTTTTAAAGCTGGAAATCATGAAACTGCTTCCAATAATTACGAATTCTGGCAGCAAAAAAGCCTTGAAGAAAGATTGAGGGCAGCATATTATCTTAATAGCGTGGCTTATAATTTTTCTCTAGACAACCCACCAAAGCTGGACCGTACAATCTTTAGCATGAGAAAACACTCACATTAATGGGAAATATTTTTAATGAGGATTTTCAGGATTTTATTCAGGCATTAAACAAACATAAAGTAGAATACATTTTGGTAGGAGGTTATTCTGTAATCCTACACGGGTATAATCGCACCACAGGTGATATTGATATATGGGTCAATAAAACAAAAGAAAATTACATTAAAATCTCTAACGCTTTTTATGATTTTGGATTGAGTTTATTTGATATGACAGAATATAACTTTTTGATCAATCCAATCTACAATGTATTTACTTTTGGGAGGCCTCCTGTTTGTATCGATATCATGACCGAAGTTAAAGGTTTGGAATTCAATAATAGTTTTAACCTGTCTGTTTTAACTAATGTTGATGGTCTTACTGTCAGGCTAGTTCATTATCTGCACTTAATAAAAGCTAAGGAAGCCTCAAATAGACCCAAAGATCAAGACGATCTTCTAAACCTTAAACCGAATATATAAGCTAATACAACAATTACTTCCAAACAACGATAGAAAAAACTACATTTGCGGTGCATTATTGCGCAAGAATGTCCAACGCAAAATATATCTTCGTTACAGGTGGTGTTACTTCTTCATTAGGAAAAGGAATCATTGCAGCTTCATTGGCCAATCTTTTACAGGCCCGTGGTTTTTCAGTTACAATCCAGAAATTTGATCCTTATATAAATATTGATCCCGGAACCCTTAATCCTTATGAACATGGCGAGTGCTATGTTACTGAAGATGGAGCAGAAACAGATCTTGACCTAGGCCATTATGAGCGTTTCCTTAATGTTCATACCTCTCAGGAAAATAACGTTACGACCGGACGAATTTATTTTAATGTAATTCAGAAAGAACGCCAGGGAGCTTTTTTAGGAAAGACTGTTCAGGTTGTGCCTCATATTACCGATGAAATTAAAAGAAATTTCTACCAGTTAGGGGACAATGGAAATTTCGACATAATCATAACAGAGATTGGGGGTTGTGTTGGTGATATAGAATCTTTGCCTTTCATCGAGGCAGTAAGACAAGTTGTTTGGGAAAAAGGGCATAATAACGCATTGGTTATTCACCTTACACTTATACCATATTTAAAGTCTGCAGGAGAATTAAAAACCAAACCTACTCAGCACTCAGTTAAAGAGTTATCTGAAACTGGAATTCAGCCCGATATCCTGGTTTGCCGTACAGAACATCCTCTTCCAATGGAACTGAGGAAGAAGATTGCATTGTTTTGCAATGTTCAAATCAATTCTGTGATTGAAGCAATGGATGCAGAAACTATATACGACGTACCACTTTTGATGAAAAAGGAGAAACTGGATGAGCGTGTAATGACTAAGCTCAAACTGGTTCCAAAACAAGAAATTGACCTAGGTCCCTGGAAAACCTTTCTTGGTAAACTTAAAAACCCAAGTAGCGAGATAAATATCGGCCTTGTAGGTAAATATGTGGAATTGAAAGATGCATATAAATCTATTGCAGAATCGTTTATACATGCCGGGGCAATGAATGAAACCAAGGTTAACCTAAGCTGGATCAAAGCCGAATCTCTTGCAGATGGCGACATAAGTGCATTAGAAGGCATGCACGGAATTTTGGTTGCCCCAGGATTTGGCGAAAGAGGTTTTGAAGGTAAAATTAATGCTATTCGGTTTGCAAGAGAAAAAAGGATCCCGTTTTTCGGTATCTGCCTTGGAATGCAGTGTGCAGTAGTAGAATTTGCCCGCAATGTCCTTGGGTTGAAAAATGCAACATCCACAGAAATGGATGCTAACACCCCGGATCCTGTTATAAGCATGCTGGAAGCTCAAAAAACCATAACTCAATTAGGCGGATCAATGAGACTTGGAGCTTATCCATGTAGTTTGAAAAAAGGTACCAAAGCATATCATGTGTATGGTAAGTCTGCAATCTCTGAACGCCATCGTCATAGGTATGAATTTAACAACGACTATCTTCCTAAATACGAATCTGCAGGAATGATTGCTTCAGGGCACAATCCTGAAACCGGTTTGGTGGAAGTTATGGAATTAAAGGACCATCCTTTTTTTATAGGTGTTCAATTCCATCCCGAATTAAAAAGTACAGTATTAAATCCACATCCGCTTTTCGTACATTTTGTAGGGGCCTCAATTAATTATTCTAAAATATAATTGGAATTAACCTCTATTAGCCAATACGCTGACTATTAACCCTATTAACTATAATTATCCATGGATCGTAATTCCACGATTGGCCTGATCATTATTTCAGCCCTTCTTTTTGCCTATTTTACATTCTTTGCTCCTGATCCAAAACAAATTGCTCAACAAAAAGCGGATGAAGCTTCAAAAGTTGACGCAGTTAAACCCAAACCTGTTGAGGCAGTTTCTTTACCGGATTCTGTTATTGCCAAAAAACTGGGAAGCCTTGCTTCTATTGCAAAGGGAGAAGAAAAAGAATATACTCTCGAAAATAGAGACCTTAAAATAGTTTTTTCTACAAAAGGCGGTAAGGTACAGACAGTACTGGCTAAAAACTACCAAACCTATGGAAAAAAGCCAATTTATCTATTTGATCCACAAGCTTCTGAATTAAGTTGGCTGGTTCCAATCGGACAGGAAAATACAAACCTTTACGACCTGTATTTTAACAAGGTTGAAACTGTTAAATCCGGAGACACAACTAAACTGGTTTTTACTGCAACATTACCTGATAATCAGTCCATTCAGCAAACTTATTCTTTGGCTGAAAGCGGTTTTACTTTAGACTATGCAGTTAACTTAAAGAATATCTCTCAGCTCAATGAGAACAAATCAGTGCTGATCTCATGGAAACAAAAGCTAAGAAATTTTGAAAAGGATGCTGAACAAAACAGGCTTGCCATCACAGTTAATTACTATACTGATAAGGAAGAATTTGATAAACTAAATGAAACAGCCAAAGAACCTCAGGCAGAAACAATTCCTGATGCGGTAAAGTGGGTAGCCTTGAAGCAGAAATTTTTTAATACTGCCCTAATAACCGACCAGGCTTTTAAAAATGTTGAAGTGGCAAGTTCTGTCGATCCTAATGATACTGAATTTGTTAAATACCTTTCTGTTAAAATGGAATCGGCCCCTTCTAACACAAATTTTAAATTTTATTTCGGCCCCAACCAATACCAGATCTGTAAAAAAGTAACAGATGGCTTTCAGGAAAATGTATACCTGGGCTGGCCAATCTTAAATAATCTGAACAGGTTTGTTACTGTACCAATCTTTAATTTCCTTGAACATTATTTCAGCAATTATGGATTGATTATCCTCTTATTAGTAATCATTATCAAGGCTGCATTATTTCCCTTGTCTTATAAGTCTTATTTGTCAATGGCTAAAATTAGGGTACTAAAACCCGAATTAGATGAAATAAAGGCCAAGAACGGAGATGATATGCAAAAATCTCAGGCTGACCAGATGAAATTATATCAGTCAGTTGGTGTCAATCCTATTAGTGGTTGCATTCCGGTTTTACTAACCATGCCCGTCCTGTTAGCGATCTTCAACTTCTTCC
>JANYCH010000259.1 GCA_025360395.1 Cytophagales bacterium
CATCCTTATAACCACATCTGCATTTTGTCCCCAGCGATAATGTGATTTTGCCAGGTTATTTACAACCTGATTAAACCCACAACTGACAAAATCGGCGAATTGCATCTCAATAACAGATTTATACCCAGCTATTGTTAAACCTAAACCAGCACCTATTACTGCTGATTCACAAATTGGAGTGTTGCGTACTCTTTCTTTTCCAAACCTTTCAAATAAGCGGTCTGTTGCTTTAAAAACCCCACCAAATTCTGCGATATCCTGGCCCATTAAAATAAGCTCCGGATGTTTTTTCATTGCTTCCTCTAAGCCTTCATTTATAGAATCTACAAACCTGATATTCTTAGTATTAACTCCCGGTTGGTTTATTTTTGATTCTGATTTGGCAAAGATATCATTCAATTCATTTTCTATTGAAATATGCATTTCTGGCTCATTTTCCATCGAGTTCCAGGCAATTTCAATCTCGTCTGATATGCCAGACTTTATTTTATCAATTTTGTATGTGTTTAAAATGTTTTGTTCTTTAAGGAACCTTTCAAAATTATCAACAGGGTCTTTTGCAGCCCATTGTTCAAATAAGATTTCAGGGATAAGCTTTGTTGAACTAGCTTCTTCGTGGCCACGCATCCTGAATGTGACTGCTTCAATCAGGATAGGAGCTGGTACTATTCTCATCCTCGCTGATGCATTTTTGATAGTTTTATATACTTCAATTACATTGTTACCATCAATTTGCTGAGCCTCAATGTTATATGCTGCAGCTTTATCAGTGAAACTTTTAATTGCATATTGTTCACTTATTGGCGTAGAAATGCTGTATCCATTATTTTCGACAAGGAAGATAACGGGAAGTTTCCAAACAGCTGCCAGGTTTAGTGCTTCATGAAAGTCACCTTCGCTACTGCCGCCTTCACCTATAAAAGCGATACAGACCTTATTTTTTCCTGCAAGTTTTTCTCCTAAAGCAATTCCGTCTGCAACTGGCAACATGGCCCCCAAATGCGAGATCATTCCAACAATATGATGTTCCTTACTCCCAAAATGGAATGATCTGTCACGTCCCTTAGTAAAACCAGAGATTTTGCCCTGAAACTGGGCAAAAAGTTTTTGCAACGGCACATTTCTTCCTGTGAAAACTCCCAGGTTCCGGTGCAAAGGCAAGATATATTCATCTGATTTTAAAGCGCTTACACTACCAGCAGAAACTGCTTCCTGGCCAATTCCCGAAAACCATTTGCTAAGTTTGCCCTGTCTGATGAGGAGCAACATTTTTTCTTCAACCAGCCTTGGTTTTAAGATATTGTAATATAGAGTTTCTAAAATTTCATCAGAAAGATCAGAGCGGTCGAATTGTATCATTTATCCGAAAAATATCTGCAAGTTAGTGTTTAGCGCCAAAATATGAATTTGCTTATTAAGGATTAAAATAAGCATTGGCTGACTTATTAAAATTTATAGACCTGGCCAGGTGTGATACACAAGTCCATTTTTATATCATAATCATTGATTTCCGGTATTTTTTCTATTGGTTCAAAATAACTTAAACCAATTTTTAATGCCTTTTGACAATTTTGTAAATACCGGTCATAAAAACCCCCGCCATAACCTAAACGATGACCTTGTTGGTCAAAGGTGATGAGGGGAAGAAATATAATGTCGATATCTTCTGGTCTTATAACCCTTCCAGATGCAGGTTCGTTAATACCCCATTTGTTTTGCTGATATAAAGTTTGTCTTTCTATTTCTATAGAATCCATAGTTTTATTTTGGATGCTATTTATTTTAGGAACCGACAAACTCACCCGAGGGTATTTTTCCTGTAAATATTGAATTACACTCCAAGTTCTCACCTCGCATTTTGCATGGACGGGTAGAAATATATGGATATACTCTGCACTGCTAAAGCTTATTGAGGAAATAATTAAATCCTGAATTTGAAAACTGCGGTTATTTTTTTCTGGCTCACTTAAATTAAGCCTGTGTGTGAGCCATTCTTCCCGAAGTGCTTTTTTAGTTAATTCCATTTTGCGGAAACGATAAAGAAACGAAAGCTAAACTAATCTCGGTTTTGCAGTAGTTTAGGGAACCCAAAAATATTCTTGATTTAGGTGATAGGGTTTGATGACATTCGAATATAAACTAATGAAAGGAGAAATAAATTACCTTCTGATATGACTGGATGCAGACACAAGTTCGACCTGGTTTTTTAATGTTTCTTTTAATTCGTCAATATTGGTTTTATTTGTTGCAGATATAAAAACGGCAGTTATTCCTTCTTTTGTCAGATAGGATCTCCTCAAGGTAGCAACCCTTTCGTCCAATCCTTGTTCTCCTAATTCATCCAGCAAACCATCAATTTTGTTAAAAACTAAAATAACTGGCTTGTCATTTGACTTTAATTCGATCAGGGTTTTATTCACAACTTCCATTTGCTCTTCAAAATTGGCATGGGAAATGTCGATAATATGCAATAGCAAATCTGCTTCCCTTACCTCTTCTAAAGTTGATTTAAAGCACTCCACAAGCTGATGAGGCAGTTTTCTGATAAAACCAACAGTATCTGAAAGTAAGAAATTTACTCCATCCATATGGACTTTTCTAACAGTAGAGTCTACAGTGGCAAATAGTTTATTCTCTGCAAATACATCTGCTTTGGTAAGCAGGTTCATGATGGTAGATTTTCCCACATTGGTATACCCCACAAGTGCGACACGTGCAACTCCATCCCTGTGTTTTCTTTGAGTAACCCCTTGGGACTCAATTTTCAGTAAACGTTCTTTTAGTACATCTATATGTGCCCTAATATCCCTTTTATCAGATTCTAATTGAGATTCTCCAGAGCCACTCCTTGTACCTGCCCCACCACGTTGCCTTTCCAAATGCGACCACATTCTGGTAAGCCGGGGAAGCATGTATTGAAACCTTGCAAGTTCCACCTGGGTTTTTGCCTGGGCTGTTTGTG
>JANYCH010000261.1 GCA_025360395.1 Cytophagales bacterium
CAATCTCATCATATTGCTTAGCTGCATTTGGCTTTTCTTCCAAAAGCAGTGAATCTGCTATGAAATATGTTTTGTATGGTTCTGCGACAAGCGGGATTATGATATTTGGAATGTCGCTGATTTACGGATTAATGGGATCAATGGAAATAAGTGAATTGATATTAAAATCGGCAATGTTTGATAATTCCAGCTTGTATAAAATATCACTTGTAATGATTTTATGTGGAATACTTTTCAAAATATCGGCATTTCCATTTCACAGCTGGACCCCTGATGTGTATGAAGGTACTCCGACACCACTTGTGGCATTTTTCTCAATTGCCCCCAAATCCCTGGCCTTATATGGCCTTATTTTACTTACGCCACTATACATTCAAGTTCTGGAACTCAAAACACTTTTGGTTGTGATTTCAGTTTTATCAATGACAATTGGTAATTTATTAGCTCTGACTCAAAACAATGCAAAAAGAATGTTAGCGTATTCCTCAATTGCACATGCAGGATTTTTGTTAATGGGAATTGTAATTGGAGGAAACTCAGGGCCGGAAAACATCATTTACTATCTTACTATTTACGTTATCATGAACTTTTCGGCTTTCCATTTGTTACAGTTAATATCGAGATGGAAGGAAAATGGTGATATAAGAGAATTTGCAGGATTAGGTAAAAAAAATCCATATCTGGCTACTTCTTTGCTTATTACAATGATTTCGCTAACCGGATTACCACCAGCAGCAGGTTTTTCGGCCAAACTGTTTATGTTTTCAGGCGTATATGAGTCTTATAAATTAACCGGTAACATTTCTATATTTATTATGTTGTCAGCTGCATTATTAAATACCGTATTATCGCTCCTATATTATCTTAAAATGCCTTTTTATGCATTTTTCAGGGATTACAAGGAAAACAACGAACTTCATATAACGATTGCCGAAAAAGGATTCATCCTAGTTTTAAATGCGTTACTTTTGTTATTGTTTCTTAAGCCTGACTGGGTTTTTAAAATAATTAAGCTAACTCAACTTAAAGGGTAATTCTCGCCAAACCACTATGAGCGAACCAATTAAACACGAATGCGGCATTGCTTTAGTTCGTTTACTCCGCCCCTATTCATATTACATTAAAAAATATGGAACTCCATTTTATGGCTTAAACAAGCTGTATATATTAATGGAGAAGCAAACTAACCGGGGTCAGGATGGTGCAGGCGTAGCAGTAGTAAAAATTGGAGTCCCGCCTGGAAGCCGATACATAAGCAGGTACCGCAGCATGGAACACAATCCTGTTGGGGATATTTTTGAAAAGATCAACAAAAAAGTAAAAAAACACCTTAAAGGACATAAAGACAAGCTTGATAATGCCGATTGGCTTAAAGAGAATGTCGCATTTATGGGAGAAGTCATGATAGGCCATCTGAGATATGGCACCCATGGAATGAACAGTATTGAAAATTGCCATCCTTTTTTGAGACAGAATAACTGGAGAAGCCGTAACCTTGTTTTAGCAGGAAATTTCAATATGACCAATGTAGATCAGCTTTTCCAGAAATTGATTGAGTTGGGCCAGCATCCTAAAGAAATGGCTGATACCGTAACTGTCCTTGAAAAAATCGGTCACTTTTTGGATGAAGAAATTCAGATGACTTTTAACAGATTGAAAGACAGGTATACAAACCTGGAGATTTCAGAAATCATAGAGAACAGCCTTGACCTTCCGCGGGTATTAAAAAGGTCTGTAAAGGATTTTGATGGTGGCTATGCCATGGTTGGAATGACCGGTTATGGAGCTTCTTTTGTAGCAAGAGACCCTAATGGAATAAGACCAGCCTATTATTATGCTGACGATGAAGTAGTTGTAGTAGCTTCAGAACGTCCGGCCATAAGGCAAGCCTTCAAATGTTCATACGAGGACATCAAAGAGGTGCAACCAGGACATGCCCTTATTATAAACAAAGATGGAGATTATAACGAGTACAATCTTCGTGATGCAGGCGATAAAAAATCGTGTAGTTTTGAGAGGATATATTTCTCAAGAGGGTCTGATCCTACTATTTACAAGGAGAGGAAGATGCTAGGTAAATCTTTAACAGAAAAGGTTTTAAAAGCAGTAGACCAGGATATTGAAAATACTGTGTTTTCTTATATCCCAAATACTGCAGAAACTGCTTTTATGGGATTCATTGAAGGTGTGAATGATCATATCTTCAATAAAAGGATGGAACTTTTTAATGATAAAAAAACTTCTAAGGAAACCCTAGAAAAGTCTATGAGGTTGTTTCCAAGAATTGAGAAACTCATTATAAAAGATGCTAAAATCAGGACTTTCATTACTGATGATAACCAGAGAAATGAAATGGTTTCAAGTTCATACGACAGCACTTTTGAAACGGTAAGGCCTGGAATTGATAGTGTTGTTGTCATAGATGATTCGATAGTACGGGGAACTACGCTGGAAAAAAGTATTCTCAGGATCCTGGATAAACACAAGCCAAAGAAAATCGTGATTGTTTCTTCTGCTCCTCAAATCCGCTATCCGGATTGCTATGGAATAGACATGTCAAAAATTGGCGAGTTTGTTTCCTTCCGTGCTTTGCTTGCATTATTGAAAGATGACAATCTGGAACATAGGCTGGACGAAACTTATGAGAAATGTAAGCATGCCCTTGAAAACAATGAAGATGATATTTTCATAAATAATTATCTTCAGGAGCTTTATAATTTATATACTGACGACCAGATTTCGGCTAAAATAGCGAAGATCATAACTCCAAAAGATTTAAATGCTGAAGTAGTAGTTGTATACCAATCAATTGAAGGATTGCACAAGGCTTGTCCTAACCACATTGGTGATTGGTATTTTTCCGGAAACTATCCTACACCGGGTGGTACGAGAACTGTAAACAAAGCTTTTGTAAACTTCATGGAAGGTAAGTTGGTAAGAGCTTATTAATTTGCGGTCTTTATTTTCTGATGCAAGGACCAAAAAAGCTTAAAAGTCTTTACTTAATATTTTTTTTATTAATTTCAGTTGGGCAAGTTTATGCTCAATTGAATAATTGTGATTCACTCCGAATACTTTTAAGAAGTAAGAAATTATCTGAGGCTAGAAAAGTAATTTCAAAAAGACTTAATCAACATCCTTCCCAAAGCATCTGCTTTTATAAGACTGCCTTAGAGATTTACGATAGCTCTATTGCAAAACCATCTTCAAACCTTTTATTAAAGGATTCTATTTTAAAAATTCTTGATCTTTGGAGGATTGTAATTAATGATTGTGATCTGCTGAATGAAGAGGCAAAAAGATATTATCAATACAGAAAGAATGATAAAAATTATAAGGAAGATATATGCCCATATTTAAGAACCAACTTTTTGAATTGTCAAATCTCCAAATTTTATCCGGAAGCAATTTTATCATTAAGCGAGTGCTTTTTAAACAACAATTATAACAGGGAAGAAACACTTTATTCATGCAAACTGGAGGAAAGCATTTGGTCTTATTTAAAAGTAAATCAACACTTTAGCTTACAACCTGAATGGGAAATATTTAAAAACCGTGTGCGTTATGCATTATTTAGCTGCCCATTTATCAGTTGTGATAAAATAGACTCTTTGTTTTTCTCAGAACTAGAATCTCAGGACTTAAAACAAATCAAACGACTAAACAGTATTTTAGCTCAAAAAAATTGCGTTTCAAACAAATTATATGCTGCTACATTAGAAAAAATACTGGATGCCGAGCCTTCTTTTAATGGGCTTTATCAATTTGCTATAATAAATAAAATAAGGGGGCTTACGTCTGAGTCTTACACTTATTACATTAAAGCTGAAAAATTGGCCTCAACCAAAGCGCAAAAGTCGCTTTGCTACCTTGGCATCGCAGAATTGCTGGAAATTCAGAAAAATTATGAGAAAGCAAAAGATTTTGTACATATAGCAATCGAGAATGATCCGGATAACCAGGAAAGCTTTGTATTTTTGGCAAATCTGTTTTTAAAGGCAGAAACTATCTGTACGTTAAACTTATCAGAGAAAACCGCTCTTTACATCCTTATTGCCAAAAATTATAGAATGGGAGGGTTGAATGCTGATTCGGAAAAATATTATCAAAAAAGTGACATTGAAAACCTGACTAAAAAAGGGATAATTGTTATCGGACAAAAAACAAAAATTGGATGTTTTATTAATGAAGAAGTTCTGTTAACCAAATGAGATTTATAATATATTTTTTTCCATTGATGGTTATTTTATCCTGTGCAAAACAGGAAATGAAAACTTATAAAAAATACGACGGCCCCATGTTAGTTGGTTATGATATATTTACCAACTATAGCGACTCTGGAATTATAAAACTACAAATGTGGGCCCCTGAGCAACAAGAACTTGAAACAGGAGACAGGGTATTTCCAAAAGGAATAAAAATTGATTTTTTCGAGAAGGGCAAAGTTTCAACAACATTAACATCCAAACATGCTACTTTTTCTAAGGTCACCGGCATTTATACGGTCAGGAATAATGTTGAAATTGTTTCGACTGACAAGAAAAAAAAGTTGAATACCGAAGAACTTAAATGGATGCCGCTTTTACATAAAGTCAAGATTGAAAAAGACAAGTTTGTAAGAATCCAAACCCAGTCTGAAGTCTTAACAGGTATGGGCCTTGATGCAAATGAAGATTTTAAATGGTATAAGATAACAAACCCGCAAGGGGTATTTGCTGTGGAAAAACCTGTAGGTAACTAAATTATGAAAATTTTTGAAACAATACTTTTTGCTTTAACAGTAGTCCTTTTCATAATTGGCACTCATCAAACCTATCATTATGGATTGCTGAATAGCTATTTCATTTTTACTTTTGCAGTTTTCACATTACTGGGTTATGGCTTTTTGAAAAAACAACGGGAAGAAAAAGCAGCAAAACTGAAAAAATAATCATTTAGTTATTACATAGTTTTTATATTCCGCTATTCTTAATCCTGTTTTACCTTCAATCCATTGGCTTAATTTTTCTTTTACTGACATTCTGGTTTTATTAGGATCATATGGAAATTTCCAATTCATATTCTCCACTCTTTTTAGCATGACATTTGGATGTGTCCCTAAAAATGTTTTCAACTTTTCTCTTCTTTTGTAATGAAAAGCTGTTAATTCTTCACTTTCTTCTCCCCATAAAGGTGATACTAATTTTCTTTTTGCTTTTTGAGCTTCAGGACTCCGCACCCAGCCATAATGAAATATTTCTGCGTCTAATGCTCTAACCTTTAGTTTCTTGTTATTGCTGCTTCTAAAGCCCTGGGCATCTTTGTAAGAGGTTATATAAGAATAGTTTTTTATCATTCTTATTTCATGCCTGTACCAATCCCTGCTAATACCATAAAAGTTATATGAGCCATAAAAATGGCGGAATCCAAAAAGCAATCCTTCTACTTCAGGATTGTGAAGGTTTTCTGACGCTGCCCTTAATATCTCTGAATAATATTTTTCGTGAACAACTTCATCTGCCTGAATATAAAATCCCCAATCGCCTGAAATATAGCTTTTGGCAATATTAGTTTGTTGCGCAAGAATTTGTCCACCCGTTTTTATTTCAGGATCCCAAATTGTATCAACTATTTTTATTTTAGGATTATTTAAACCAATAATTAAATCCCTTGTATTATCGGAACTATCGCCAACAGCTATTACTAGTTCATCACAAATTGGCAATATGGATTGGATTGATTCTAAAAAAGGGTAATCTAACATTACACCATTCTTTACAAATGTAAATCCGCTAATTTTCATTCAAGCTTTTTGTTTTTGATATGCCTTTCAGAATCTCTTATTGTTTTTTTTTGAATGTTTTTTAAAAATGCATCCTCTAAATCAATATTGGTTTGGTTGGCTATACACACTAAAACAAAAAATACGTCAGCAAGTTCGTCAGCCAGGCTTTTTTCTTTATCAGATTCTTTAAATGATTGTTCTCCATATTTTCTGGACATAATTCTGGCAACTTCACCAACTTCTTCCATAAGGATCGCCAAATTCGTAAGCTCTGAAAAATATCTTACCCCATATTGCTTTATCCACTCATCAACTTTTAACTGTGTTTGAGAAAGTGTTAATTCTGAGTTCATATTAATTTACAAAAGAAAACTTAATTAGGGTAATTACCGCTATGAAAATATATTAATGGACTTAGTCCTGTGTCAAAGCAAAGGACACTATATTTGCTCCCATTTGAAGAGCCTTTTGATGGATTTCCTCAGGATCATTGTACACGCTCTGGTCTTCCCAGCCGTTTCCTAAATCACACTCATAAGTATAGAAACAAACCAATTTCCCTTCCCAAAACAATCCAAAACCTTGCGGAGGCTTATTGTCGTGCTCATGGACTTTTGGGAGACCTCTAGAAAAATTAAACTTCTGATGGTATATGGGATGATCAAAAGGCAACTCAACAAAACTTAGTTCAGGAAAAACTTTTTTCATTTCCGGTCTTATAAATTTATCAAGTCCGTAATTATCATCAATATGAAAAAAACCTCCTGATATGAGATATTTTCTTAAATTCTGGGCTTCAGACTGTGTAAATACAACATTTCCATGACCAGTCATATGAACAAACGGATAAGAAAAGATCTCCGGGCTTGAAGCTTCAACAATTTCTTCTTCTGGATCAAGGTTCATTTTAAGTTGTTGATTACAAAACCGGATAAGGTTTGGAAGGGAAGTCTTATTGGCATACCAATCGCCGCCACCACCATATTTTAACTTGGCCAGTTTGATTTTTTGGGCAGTGATAAAACCGGACGCTATAAGTAAAATAAAAATTATATGTACTAAAACTCTCATTGTTCAAATTTAAACAAAAGCGTTGAAGATCGTTAAACCATAAATAGCAGCAGTTTCAGTTCTAAGAACATTATTTCCCAGACTGACAGATTGATAACCAGCATTTATTGCAGACAAAATTTCTTCTTTGGTGAAATCTCCTTCCGGACCTATCAAAATGGTATTGGCAGAATGATCTTTTTTAACTTCTTCAGCTAAAACTGTGGATGGATATTCAGGAGAAACATGTGCTATATATTTGGATCCTGAAATTTTTAATTCGAGGAACTGCTTCCATTTTACAATGCCTTTAATATGAGGCAGATAAGCTTGTTTTGATTGCTTAACAGTGGCAACTGCAATTTTATGTATCCTTTCAATATTCAGTTTATTCCTCTCTGAGTTTTGAGTTTCGAGCAAAATAATCTCATCAACCCCTATTTCTATTGCTTTCTCTACCATCCAGTCGAATCTTTCGCTGGTTTTAGGTGGAGCAACGCATAATCTTCTAAATGAATGTGATTTTTCTACAATTTCGGTTTTTTGTATTGCTATTTGTGAAGCTTTAGGTTGGAGCTTTGTACATACTCCTTCAGCAAAAACACCCAAACCATTTGTAAGTAAAATAGGATCTCCAACCTTCATTCTTAAACTCAAGGCACAATGGCGTGATTCTTCTTCACTAAGAGTTATAGAGCCTGATAACTCCCCTTCAAAATAAAACAATGGCTTGTTTCTCGGGTCCAAAATCAATTTTTTCTAAACTTAGGGAATATAGATTGCAATGAAAAAGGGATATCTGAATTTAGTCCTATTTTTAATTTTTGTGCGTAAATTGCATCTTTAAGCTATTCGATTTTAATGTTTCGGTTCCTTTGTTTTGTTATTGCATTAATTGGGGTATTTCCTGTATTCGGCCAGGAAGCTTCAATATCTATAGGGAATAACAACGTCCCTATTAATCAGGCTTTTACTATTACAATTACTGTAACAAACGAACAGTTAAGGGAATATACCAATTTTCCGGATATACCAGGTTTCAGGAAACAAGGTACATCCTCCATGTCTTCAACTAATATTGTAAATGGCAGTATCACTTCAACTTCCAGTATTGTACAAAATTATGTGGCTGAAAAGGAAGGGAAATTTGTATTGAAGGCTTTTAAAATGAAGATCAATGGCAAGGAGACAAGCTCTCCCGGAACCACAATTACTATAGGCCCTCCAGTCCAATCAAACAGGAGAGGTTTTTTTGATGATGATTCTGATCCTTTTGAGGACTTCTTTGGAGAAAAGCGCAATACCAGTCCCAAAGAATATGTTGATGTCCAGGATGAAGCCTTTTTTATTATCCAATCAGACAAAAAAACGGTTTATAGAGGTGAAGGTTTTCTTTTAATGGCAGCTCTTTACATTGGGGAAAATAATCGCGCGCAGTTACAATTTCCAAATGACCTGTCACAGCAATTATCCAATATCATAAAGAAAATAAAAC
Source organism: Cytophagales bacterium (assembly GCA_025360395.1). Taxonomy (GTDB): domain Bacteria; phylum Bacteroidota; class Bacteroidia; order Cytophagales; family UBA9547; genus UBA9547. The sequence goes on from JANYCH010000261.1 coordinate 8,310, forward strand.
CCACCAGTTGCTGGGAAGAAAATTTTGAGATACATGAAATAGTGCCTGAAGTTGTTACTATTGAAGGCAAACGCTACAGAAGGTTTAAGCTCTTTCAGGCGATGATGTATCCTTTAAATACACAGCCGATTAAGATTCCGTCCGCCGGCCTCAAAATGATAAAATACAAGGAGGCTAAAAACCCTACTTTTTTCGGAAATAACCTCAAAGAAGATTATAAGGTTTTTGACAGCAAACCATTTGAAATTAAAGTAAAGGAATTGCCACCACATCCATTAAGAGAAACAATTCCAGTTGGGGACTTCGTATTTGAAGAAGATATCAGGGGGACACAATTAGAAGCTGGCAAAAGCTTTTCACTTAATTTTATGGTGTCAGGTGAAGGGAATTTTGCTTCTTTGGAAGCTCCACAAATACCTGATAATGATCTACTTGAATTCTATTCACCTGAAGTAAGGCAATCAATAAACCGAGGAGACAATAAAGTAAAAGGCACTAAATTGTTTACTTACTCAATCATTCCCAAAGAACCCGGCACTTATGATTTGGGCAAATACATTCAAATTCCCTTTTTCAATCCTGTCAAAGG
>JANYCH010000221.1 GCA_025360395.1 Cytophagales bacterium
TCAAAAGCAATAATGCCCGCATCATATTGTTTAACAGAAATATTAGCAATCCCTCCAAGGTTAAGGCAATATTTGTAATTACTAAATAAAAGTAAATCCCCAATTGGTACCAATGGTGCTCCTTGTCCACCCAGACAAACATCCATTGACCTGAAATCTGAAACAACCGGCAATCCACATTCGGCAGAAATCGCAGCTCCATTCCCAATTTGAGTCGTAAATCGATTTTCTGGCTGATGGAAAACAGTATGCCCATGTGAAGCTACAAAGTCTGCTTTTAAATGATTTTGAGTTAGGAAATCCAAAACCTTTTGCCCGCAAAATCTTCCGAAATTAAAATCAGCCATTGACAAAGCTGATGCTGAAGAATCCATAAGGTTCAGCGACATCCTTTCTTTATCTGAATAGTTATAAGTAGTAGCTTTTATAATGTTAAATGAAACAAGTCCGTCTTCTTTACTTGTAAACTCACAAAAGGCAACATCTAGTCCATCAAGCGAGGTTCCAGACATTAAACCTACAACGTTCCATTTTCTTGAAACCATGGTATACTTTATCGAAAATTTAAAAATCCAAATTGCTTTATTATTTCAAGAATGTCAATCTTGAAATACACACATAGAGTAATTTACGTAAATGACAGTCTTCCTGCTGAAATCCTTTAGTTGTAATTTATTTGAATAACCACCTTTATTAAAAATATGACCGGAATGCGTAATTCTTTTGCTAAAATTGCGGGTTCAAATTATAATTAAAAATGTTGCGCACACACACATGCGGAGAACTCCGCCTTTCAGATAAAGGTAAACAAGTAATTCTTTGTGGCTGGGTAAGTAAAATCAGGGACAAGGGAAGTCTTTTGTGGATCGACCTTAGAGACAGATATGGTATTACCCAATTACTGTTTGATGAAAAAAACAAAGAAGCCTTAGAAAATGCCCGCTCTTACGGAAGGGAATTTGTTATCCAGGCAGAAGGCGAAATCATAGAAAGGGTATCAAAAAACGAAAAAATAGCAACAGGTGAAGTTGAAATTAGGGTTTCGAAAGTAACCTTATTAAATGCAGCCAAACTTCCTCCTTTTCAGATTGAAGATGAAACAGACGGAGGCGAAGAACTTCGAATGAAATATCGTTATCTTGACCTGAGAAGAAATCCTGTTCGTGCAAACCTGGAACTTCGCCATAAAATGGCCCAGGAAGTAAGAAAGTATCTTGATTTACAGAACTTTATTGAGGTTGAAACCCCTGTTTTAATCAAATCAACCCCTGAAGGAGCAAGGGATTTTGTAGTGCCGTCCAGAATGAATCCTGGAGAATTTTATGCCCTGCCACAATCTCCTCAGACTTTTAAGCAGTTGCTGATGGTTTCCGGCTTTGACAGGTATTTCCAGATTGTGAAATGTTTCAGGGACGAAGATCTTAGAGCTGACAGGCAACCAGAATTCACACAAATTGACTGTGAAATGAGCTTCGTCACCCAGGAGGATATTTTACAAACATTTGAAGGCTTGATCAAGCACCTTTTCAAATTCGTTAAAAACATAGAACTTCCTGAGCTACCACGGATGACTTATGCCGATGCAATGAGATATTATGGCTGTGACAAACCTGACACAAGGTTTGACATGAAGTTTGCCGAATTGAATGATCTTGCAAAAGGCAAAGGATTTAATGTTTTTGATTCAGCACCGCTTGTATTGGCCATTTGTGCAAAAGGCGCAGGCGAATATACCCGAAAACAAATAGATGAACTAACTGAATGGGTAAAAAGGCCACAAATTGGTGCTAAAGGTTTGGTTTATGTAAGATGCGATCAAGATGGGACTTACAAGTCGTCTGTAGACAAATTCTACCAACAGGAAGACTTGTCAAAATGGGCTGATAAAACCGGTGCAGAAAAGGGAGATTTGATTTTGATACTTTCCGGAGAAGTTAATGCTTGCCGCAAGCAAATGAATGAATTGCGCCTGGAAATGGGCACAAGGTTGAATTTACGAAACAAAGACACATATTCCTGTCTTTGGGTGGTAGACTTCCCAATGGTAGAATATGGCGAGGAAGAAAAACGATGGTTTGCAATGCACCATCCATTTACAGCCCCAAAACCAGAAGATGAACATTTGTTAGATTCTGATCCGGGTTCTATCCGGGCAAATGCTTATGATATGGTTATAAATGGAGTTGAAGTAGGTGGAGGTTCAATCAGGATATTTAATAAAACATTACAAGCCAAAATTTTCACCCTACTTGGATTTAGTGACGAAGAAGCAAAAAAGCAGTTTGGTTTTTTAATGGAAGCATTTGAATATGGGGCTCCACCACATGGAGGCCTAGCTTTTGGTTTTGACCGCTTATGTTCATTATTTGGAGGTGCAGAAATAATAAGGGATTTTATTGCTTTCCCTAAAAATACGAGCGGAAGAGATGTTATGATAGATTCTCCTTCCACTATAAATCAGCTACAATTAAATGAGTTAAAGATCTCAGTAAATTCATAAGAAATATTTAATTTATAAATACAGCCAGGTAATTATCTGGCTGTATTTATTTAAGGGATATCCTGTAAGGCTTTGTTTTCAATTTAATTTACTGTTACAATTACCTTTTTTAATTGTATACGTATAAAGTACCTAGTATTAATTGAAAACCAAATAATTATGAATATCTCTATTTCAAAAGGTGTATTAAAAGTAAAAAATGCAATTCTTATTGCTGTTTGTTTGACAAGTTACCACTACACTGTTGCTCAGGAAATAGTTTGGGCTAGTAAAGTAGTAAAATTCTCTTCTGAAACGGGGATCAAGGCTTATTCAGCTAATCAAATCCTGGGTAAGCCGAATGCCACACCTGATAGTTCCGGAAATGCCTGGAGACCTAACAGCCAGGGTAAACCAGAAACTATTGAGGTTAGTTTCAACAGCAAAATGAAAGCAAAACAATTATTTATTGTAGAATCACTAAATCCAGGCTTCATAAAATCTGTTGTTGTAAAAAATTCCGATGGTATTGAATTTCCGGTAGCAAATTATATTTCCAAATCGGCCATCAAAGGCCCAAGGTTGCTTACAATAAACCTGGCGGATTATTCTATGAATATCAGCAGCGCCATTATCACTTTAATTCCTGTAAAAAATGTTTCAGTATCCATTGATGCGGTTGGTTTAACAGATTCAGAAAATACCTTCAAATTGGTAAACAACGTACAAGTAGAACAGGTAGTAAAAGTCGCGCCAGTGATTAAACAAGACACTACCGCTTTACCTGTAGAAGAACCAGCTTCAGATAAAAAGAAAAACAAAAAGAAAAAATAAGAGTGGCATAGTAATTTATTTATTCAAGCGGGAGTTATGGGTGGTCTTGAATAAACAACTGTTTTGCATTACCATCCCAAACTGTATAACATAAGCAGTTTCCGGACATCCTAACGAGGGCTACTACTGATACTAGTGGCCCTTTCAATTTAATCACAACTTCCTGTTCATTCTGTTTATTAATACGGAGGTAAGAATACCACCAAATAAATAAAGGCTGAAAGTTAATGCTTTCGTCTGAACTGATTTATTGCTATATTCTTCTTTAAGGCCTAGTGGACCAGGCAGCAATACAGCACCAAAACCTGCTGCAGCTCCCAAAGCAGCGCCTTTTATTATAGTTTTCTTTTTATCATCGCTATTTGCAATGCTATAATAGAGACCATTAGAAATTATATCACCAGCCATTGCAATAAAATATAATTCTCTTTCACTTGGTCGTTTATGACCTGCTCTTTCAAGTAAAATACTGATTGCCTGCATACCTAATTTGTCCATTCTAGGAGCCTTTGGCAATATCCTTCTTATTGTTTCGTGCACTGCACTTACTGCAAGTGCACCAATTAATCCACTTCCAATTGATTTATCTTTGTTCATATCTGATATAATATTATTGAAGAAGGCCTTTTGCTAGTAAATTCCATTGAATGTTTGCAAGACCAAAAATTGAACCAGCAGAGACTCCCAAATTCCTGACCTTATCTATTAAGAAGGTTGC
>JANYCH010000224.1 GCA_025360395.1 Cytophagales bacterium
CTTGATTATATAATAGGATTTAGATTTATTATGAGTACATTTTGATAAACCAGTTTATATAAATAACCAGATCAAAACCGAGAGCCTCCCGCGGAGCTTTGCAATTCATGGCTTGCCATTCGCGCTGGCGGGAGTTGGAGCAAGAGTAAAAGCAGGAACTGCTAACTGATATTAGCAGGAATTAGTATAACTTCTATATTAAAATGCTTATTTATTATCAACGTTCATTCATTATAGAAGGTGATAAGGAAAGTGAGATTGACGAAATAAAATATAGTTTATTAGCTGGCTTAATAAGAGGCGCCGTAACCAGCGAGTGTTTCTATCAGCCTCCTTATGAAGTAAGTTTTATTTCAGGCCAGGGACTTGATGTTATTTCTTCAATTTTTGATAGAATTAATGATGAATATTTCCTCCTGACAGGACTCCAAGATATTTCCTATCCGAAATTAATCCTGCTACAGTGAGAGCCAATGTAAATTAGGGAAGATGAACAGGCTTTTAAAAATGAAATGAGTAAAAGTAAATAAAAATCCAAACTATTTTAACAAAAAGCTACGGTGTTAACCGTAGCTTTTTGTCATGAAAATTATACTTGGTTATTTTATAACCGTAACATTTACTGCATTTAAACCTTTTTTCCCCTTCTGAACTTCAAAACTTACTTTGTCATTCTCACGAATCTGATCAATTAAACCAGTAGTGTGTACAAATACGTCTTCTGATTTGTCGTCAGGAGAAATAAAACCGAAACCTTTTGAATCGTTGAAAAACTTAACTGTTCCTTTTTGCATTGTATTATATTATTAATGATTGCAATATAAGAGTTATTTTGGAATATTTACCCTGGGTTATTTAATTCTCGGCTTGAATATCTAAGCTGCAGAAACTAATTTCTGCCGCACTAAATGGTTTAAATCTGCAATTTCGAGACTTAAATCATCTATTTTATTTAGTAATCTCTCATCTATATTTCTTCTTTCTTCTTTACCATCAAAACCAATATGGCAATAATATTCCCATATTTCCAGTATTTCTTGTCCCTTCAGTAAATAGGGTTGGTAAGCTGGATTATCTGACATTAAAACCAGATGGCCTTTTTCTTTCATTTTATTAATAACCCTCTTGTAACTTATTCCTTCGCTTTTGGTAATCAAAATATAGGTTCTGAGGTTCGTTATATCATTCCAGCTATCTACATACTTTCCAATCACAATTGATCCTGGTTGATGAGGAGGCATTGAATCTCCTTCGATCTCAAATGCTCTAAATGTTCCGGAAGAGGGAAGTGGTAAAGACATTCTTTTAAGGCTTACAATGAATTGAGGATCTGAATAACCTGCCAGGTATCCAGCCTTAGCTTTAACAGGGACAAATTCTACATTTTCCTTTTTTACTTCGTCAACAGAAACAGCCAAAATACGAAGCCCATGATTGAAATTATGTACTTCAAGTTTATTCTGGGCCTGTAAGGTTTCCATTTCTTCCAGGTCTTGTTCTAGAAGGTCATTGATAGATATACCATAATCCTTGCTTATTTTCATCAGGAATTCTATATCAGGTTGTTTGTTATATTCGTATTCTTTGTAAAGGCTTCTGGTATAACCAAATTCCTTGGCCATAGCCTCTTGTGTTAGGCCTTTTTTATTCCTGATATATAAAAGGTTTTTCTTGAAATTAGCCAGCATCAAATTCAGACTTTATAGTGTCGTAAATTAAGACATATTTTTTTTTATTTACAACTATCGGCCTGATTTCCATTTCAGCGAAAACTTCTACGTTCAAATGAAATAAAGGTTTTAAGTAAAATACGTGTGTTTTGTAAGATTGTCAGCACTATTCACCACAGTTTTAACTTTATGTTGATTACTTTTATAAAGTGAGAATGACTTATGAAAAGGTAGCATATAACAAGCTTATAGTTTTTATTTCGGACGGTTATAAAACTTTGATATCGTTTTATAACCGACATACGTTATAAGGCATGTATGAAATATTTGATTTTTGATCAGAATAATGAAAGAAATATTTGATAAATACTTTAAGAGTCCGGTTGACCAGCAATGGACACGCTTTAAAAAGTACATTACTGATGTAACAGAAAAGCCCCTGCTCACAACAGCATTGGTTCTTTTGGTACTTTCAATTGTGGTTTTTTCGCTCAGTCTTCCTTTTTATGTGAACGATCTGGAATTATTCTATGAAAATATTCTCATTGAAGCACATGGAATGCTATTTGACTTATTGGTAATAGGTATTCTGCTCGTCTGGCTAAATAAAAGCGGTGAACGCCAGATCAGGATAAAGCGGTACATGGAAGAAATAGATGACTACCGCCATTGGAAAAGCGAAGAAGCTTCTTATAAAATTATAGGTAATATCAAGCGTTTGAACAAAGACCGGATAACCCAGGTAGATTTATATAATTCATATCTTAAAAATGCCAATCTAAATTATGTAGATTTAACCGGTTCAAATATGAATTATGTAGTGCTGGATGACGCCACGATGATTAATTCTATGCTTATGAGGGTAAGGTTGAACCAGGCCAGCTTAAAAAACGCAAAATTAAACAAGGCAGATTTTAGGGGCTCCTTTCTGGGTGGGGCGAACTGCGAAGCTGCAAGTATGATCAAATGCGATTTTGAAAATGCTCAATTGATCAAAACAAATCTTCAGAATGCTTTTTTAATGGATGCCAATTTTAAATTTGCTATGCTGGCAGGTACAGATTTTACTATGGCAAACCTTATGAAAGCCGATTTAAGAGGAGCACAAGGCCTTACAGTAGAGCAGCTTTCTACTGCAAGGTCACTGGCAAAAGCTTTGTTAGACCCGGAATTAGAAGAACAATTAAAGCTTTTGCACCCACACTTATTTGTTCCAACAGAGTTACAGAAAGGAATGCCGAAAAGTACAGCAGCTTAATTCTGCATTAAGTATGCTTTGATAAATTCATCAATTCCGCCATTCATAACCCCTTGTACATCAGAAGTTTCAGTTCCTGTACGGTTGTCTTTTACCAGTTTATAAGGGTGAAAAACATAATTTCTTATTTGCGAGCCCCACTCAATTTTCTTTTTAGTGCTTTCTACTTTGTCGCGGGCTTCATTTCGTTTTTCAATTTCTAACTGATAAAGCCTTGATTTAAGCATTTTTAAGGCATGCTCCTTGTTCTGAAGTTGTGAGCGCTCTTTCTGGCATTCTATGATGATCCCAGAAGGCTTATGTTTTAACCTGACCGCTGTTTCTACTTTATTAACATTCTGGCCTCCGGCACCTCCTGCCCGAAATGTATCCCAATCCACATCTCCAAGGTTTATCTCTATGTTGATAGAGTCATCTGCGATAGGATAGGCAAATACAGAGGCAAAAGAAGTATGACGACGGGCATTGGAATCAAAAGGAGAAATCCTGACCAACCTATGAACTCCAATTTCAGCTTTAAGGTAGCCATATGCAAAAGGTCCGTCAATTTCAAGTCCGGCAGATTTTATCCCTGCACCATCACCCGGATTGTAATACACTTCTTTTACACTAAAACCATGTTTTTCGCCCCAGAGGATGTACATCCTGAAAAGCATATCTGCCCAGTCCTGGCTTTCAGTTCCACCGGCGCCTGAGTTTACCTCAATTACGGCACCCATGATATCTTCTTCCTCGCTCAACATTCTTTTGAATTCGAGCTTTTCAATGAGGTCAATGGTTTTCTTGCCTTCTGCGACCATTTCTTCTTCAGAAACATCGCCTGCTTGGAAAAATTCAAACAGTGCCTCAAGGTCCTGAACAGAATTGTATACTGTTTCAAAATCGTCTGTCCAGATTTTCTTGACTTTGATGGATTTCAAGATTACCTCAGCTTCTTTCGGATTATCCCAGAAACCAGCAGAATTTGTTAGTTCCTGCTCCTTTTTTATTTCTTCAACTTTGCTATCGTAGTCAAAGATACCTCCCCAGAACCGAGATACGGTCCTTCAGATCGCGAATTTGTTCAGCGTTCATCTATTTTAGTGTTAAGATTTAAGTCTCAAGATGTAAGTATCAAGATGGATTTACCGGATTTCTTCAGTCTTATCTCGATACTAGATACTTACTACTTGATACTATTAAGAATTTCATAAACTTTATTCACCGGCAAGCCCATTACATTGTAAAAGGACCCGATTATTTTTTCAACGGCAATGTATCCAATCCATTCCTGAACTCCATAGGCTCCGGCTTTGTCGTATGGTTTGAATTTTTCTACATAATATTCTATTTCATTCTTATCCAATACTTTGAAATAAACTTCTGTTGTATCAGAGAACAAATATTTTGTTTCATTTACCAATATGCATACACCTGTTATCACCAGATGCATTTTACCTGAAAGTTTTTGAAGCATTTCAATTGCCTCATTTTTATTTGCAGGTTTATTTAATATTTCATTTCCTGTTAAAACAATTGTATCCGCAGAAATGATTGTCGAATCCGGATAAAGTGCTTTAAGCGAATTTGCTTTTAATTCAGCCAGATATTCCGGAACCAATTTCGGATTTAATTCTGAAGAAAATGATTCATCCACATTTGACGGAATAACCTCAAAATCAATACCCAATCCTTCAAGTAGTTCTTTTCGTCTTGGAGAGGCCGAAGCAAGTATAATTTTTGTGTTATTCAGGATCAATCGATTCTAATATTACGGAAGATCTCAAGGAAAGTAGCAACGAATGGCGCTGAAAGCAACCAGCCGTCAAACCGGTCCAAAAAGCCTCCATGTCCTGGAATAGCTGAACCTGAATCCTTAATTTTCAAGCTTCTTTTGAAGGATGATTCAACCAAATCTCCGTAACTACCTGCTACAACTATAATCACAGCCAGACAGATCCATTGCCAGATAGTCAATTCTGTAAAAAAGTATGAGATGCCTATAGCACCGCAAATAGAAGTAATTCCCCCACCAATAGACCCTTCCCATGTTTTTCCTGGAGAGACACGTGGGAATAATTTGGTTTTGCCAAAGTTTTTTCCTGCAAAATAAGCACCGGTGTCGCTTCCCCATAAAAGCAATAAACAACCAAAGCAAATTTGCCAACTATAGGCACCATTTACAAACGTGGAAATATGCATTACTGAAAAAGGGATACTAACATATAAAACGCCTAAAATAGTGTAAGCCACATTGTTAAATGGCTTTTTCTTGCTATAATATAATTCATAGATAAAGATGAATGCACATAAAGGAAATAAGGTAAGATAAAACCTGCCTGATATGATTTCCTTCTCAATAAGGAATACAAGTGTGTAAATACACATTCCTATAATGGTACCAAAAAGCTTGTTGGGCTTTTTACGGTCAGCAATTAAAAGATCATAAAATTCAAGGTTTGCCAAAAAGCATATAATAAAGAATAAAATGAAATAACTCCATTCGCTCCAATAAATAGCATTTATTACAATGGCCATACCCGAAAGCCCGGCAATAATCCTTTGTTGTAAATTAGTTAAATGAGATAAAAATCCAAACATTTTTAACCTTAGAAAGGGCAAATATACTCTTTATTGTAAGATGGAATAATGGATTTACGAGGCCAGGTATTCTTCTATAGCTTCTTTAATTGTGGTGAAGGTTTTAATAAACAGTTCTTCATTTTCTTCAAGAAGCGTAACTCTGAATCCTTGCAGGTCTGAACAAAAAGATGAAATTGGAACAACACATATCCCTTTTGCAGCCAGTAAATAATAAACAAACTGTTTATCCAATGCTATATCGTTTTCAGAAAGCCATCCTTTCAACAGCTTTTCTATTTCCGGATTCTCAATCTTCAGTTTCTGGTTTTTCTTTAAAATACCTTCATTAAAAATCATGGTATTATAAAATGCCCCATAAGTTTCATTAAACTTAAGTTGAGTAATCGTGCCTAATATATTGGCTATCAGCTTGCTTCTCTTGCCAACTTTCTCATTTTGAGCCAATCTGTATGGCATATATCTGGGGTCACCTAAAATTTTAGGAATTGCAAGCTGCGGTAATTTTGTACTGCAAACTTCCAGCATCTTAGCATTGTCTAGAGCTGAACACAACCTTGCAAATTCAGGATCTTTGTCTCGGTTAAGATATTCCATCCAACCACATCTTGAGCCTGGCCATGGAAGTTCTTTAGAAATACCTTTTATAGCTATTCCCGGAACATCTTCTATCACTTCGCTTAATGAATATGCTTTGGCACCATTGTAAGTGATGTTCAGGTATATTTCGTCGCTAACCAAGAATAAATTAAACTCTCTTGCGATTTCTACTATCTTTTTTAGAGTTTCCAAAGGATAAACCATTCCTGTAGGATTGTCAGGGTTAATTATCAGGATCCCTACAATATTTGGATTGAACTTTACTTTAAGGTACAAATCATCCAGGTCCGGATACCAGTGGTTATTGTGATCCAGCTTATATGTTAGTGGGTCAGCATTTGCATGTGCCGCTTCTGCGGAAGAGTGAGTGCTGTAAGCAGGGGATGGGCCAATAACTCTGGAGTTATGTTTTAAGAATTGATATAATTTTGATATGGCATCTCCGGTACCATTGAAAAATAAAATATCCTCTGCCGTTATGGAAACACCACCACGGTCATTATTGAGTTTAGCCAGGAACTGTCTTGTATTTAGCTCTCCTTTACTTGGGCAATAGCTGTAAGTGCTGTTCTCCATTGTAAGGCCGGAAATAATTTCCTTCATCCACCCAGGTACCACGCCACTTTTTTGAATAGGATCTCCAATATTTTCCCACACAATTGCTTGGCCAAGTGCCTGAACCTTAACTGCTTTTTTTACAATTTCACGTATTTCATAAGCCAGTTCCTTGGCACCTTCACTTAGCAAACGTTGTCTCATTATTACAAAAATTGGGCTGCAAATGTAGCGAGTAATTAATTATTAATAATTAATAATTAGCTTACACAAATGGTAAATACATCAAATTGCGTAGTTGTTAACCAGAGAAATTAGAAAATTATGCGGATTGTTAAGGAAATTAACGTAGAGGAATTTAAAGTCACAGTTTTTCATTGGAATAATAAGTATATTCTGAAATATGAAAATGGATGGCATGAAATTACTGTTAAGATTAGCCAGCTGGATTTGAATACTGAATCTGACATAGATATTTTTCTTTCCGATCTTGAAATTTTATGGAAAATAAAAGAGTCTTTTGAAAAGCTAAATGAAACTATGGCGACTTTCTACAGTAAAATTTGATAAGATTGGTATTTAAATTAGTTTTGACCTAAACACACATTTCAGATGACCAAGAAACTTGCCCTGTTAAACGATGACCCCTGGTTAGAGCCCTTTGAGAGTGATATAGAAGCAAGATTAGTAAGATTAAAAGGTGTTCAGGCAAGCATTGAAAAGAGCAATAAAAGCCTATATGACTTTGCAGGCCAACATCATTATTTAGGTGTTCATTATAATCCTGAATTAAAAGCTTTTACATATAGAGAATGGGCTCCCGGTGCATTTGAGTTGTTTTTAATAGGCGATTTTAATAATTGGGACAGAACAACTCATCCCTTATCAAAGACTAAAGACGGCGTTTGGGAAATAATTCTTCCTGAATCTGAATATAAGGATACTTTTATTCACGAGAGTAAAATTAAAGTTCATGTTGTAGCTAAAAACGGACGGCATGACAGAATTCCGGCTTATATTAAACGTGTAGTTCAAAATACACATAACTCTGATTATTCCGGTCAGGTTTGGTTGCCAAAGACAGAATTTAACTGGACTGATTCCCAATACAGTTCCGCCAACGAAAAATCTTTGGTCATTTACGAGTGCCATATTGGAATGGCGCAGGAAAAAGAAGGTTTAGGTACATATATAGAATTTGCTGATGTAGTTTTGCCAAGGGCTAAATTATTAGGATACAATGCAATACAGCTCATGGCTGTGATGGAGCATCCTTATTATGGCTCTTATGGTTACCATGTATCTAATTTTTTCTGTCCTTCTTCGAGATTTGGTACTCCAGACGATCTTAAATACCTGGTAAACAAAGCCCATGAACTGGGGATTGCCGTGATTATGGATATAGTCCATTCACATTCTGTAAAAAACTTTGCAGAAGGGTTAAATGAGTTTGATGGTACAGGCCACCAATACTTTCACCAGGGAGGAAGAGGTTATCATGAACTTTGGGACTCATTGCTTTTTGATTATGGCAAAAAAGAAGTGATGCAGTTCCTTTTGTCGAACGTGCGTTACTGGCTGGAGGAATTTCATTTTGACGGTTACAGGTTCGATGGGATTACTTCTATGATGTATTTCCATCATGGAAATTCAATGACTTTCGACCATTATGAAAAATATTTTAAAGAAGGTGTTGACTGGGATTGCTTAACATATTTGCAGCTATCTAATTTGTTAATTAAAAAGATCAACCCCAATGCATTGTCCATTGCAGAAGACATGAGTGGGATGCCAGGCCTTTGCAGGACAGTTGAGGATGGAGGAATTGGTTTTGATTACCGGCTTGCCATGGGTATCCCAGATTACTGGATCAAACTTCTAAAAGAGAAACCTGATGAAGAGTGGAATATCTACGAAATGTGGGGTGTGCTTAATAACAGGAGATGGAGAGAAAAAACCATTGCTTATGCGGAATCTCATGACCAGGCCCTGGTAGGGGATAAGACCCTTGCATTTTGGTTAATGGACCAGGAGATGTACTGGCACATGGCCAAAGACGACCACAATATTGTAATTGACCGTGGTATTGCATTGCATAAAATGATAAGGTTATTCACTATTGCACTTGGTGGCGAAGCTTACCTGAATTTCTTTGGAAACGAATTTGGACATCCAGAATGGATAGATTTCCCAAGGGAAGGAAACAGCTGGAGTTATAAATACGCACGCAGACAATGGAGTCTGGCTGACAATAAACAACTGAAATACCATTACTTATCTGATTTTGATAAGCAAATGCTTAAGGTTATCAAAGAAAATAATGTTTTAAATGCTGAATTCGCCAACCAACTGAACATGGATGGGCAAAACAAGGTAATTGTATTTGAAAGAAGCAATCTAATCTTCGTATTTAACTTCCATACTTATCGCTCGATATTTGATTACAAATTCTGGGTACCTAAAAAAGGAAAATACAAAATGGTGCTTAACTCTGATGATGTTAAATATGGCGGGCATAACAGGGTAGACGCATCTGTTGAATACTTTACACAGCCTGGACATGATGCAAATTCAGGTTTCTTAAGTTTATACCTGACAAATAGGTCTTGTTTTGTGCTTAAGAAAGTAGACTAATAATACTTAAGAATTACGATTTACGATAGTTTGGCCTTTTCAACGTATTTTAGTTATGATGGCCTTTTTGTTTTAAAATCGTTAATTCATAAATCAAAAATCTTACATCAAAATGTCTAACTTCTATGACATATTGAAAATAAAACCAAATGCAAGCCCCTCAGAGATAAAATCTGCATACAAAAGGCTTGCATTTATTCATCATCCTGACCGGAACCAAGGGAAAAAAGAATCTGAAGAATCATTTAAAATTGTACACGAAGCTTACAAAACGCTTTCTAACACAACGAAAAGAAGACTTTACGATAGCAAACTTAATATCTATAGACCGACTGAAATAAAATACAAATACCATCAGGGAGGATTTTATAGTTCAATTAAGAATAACCAGACATTTACTACTTTCGATAAGTCGAAAGGATTTGAAAGCAAGAAAAGAGACCTGGATTATTATTTATTTTGGATGACGGCGGGTTTTATACTCCTTTTGATTGGGCTTTTAGCTGTAAAATTTTAGCCATATTTCTCCTTGTGTAATCTGACACTTAATGTGTAGATTTGATTTAAGGTTTGATTTGCTGTTTACTATCTTAGAGTGAAGCTGATTAACTGTTAATTTTGGAAGATTGCTTTTAAAAAGATTTATATCGATTTTTTTCTGCCTGACTGGATTTTTTCTGGCTAATGGTCAAACACACATGCTGTTCGGTTCAGCAAGTGGAGACAAAACTATTGGTGGAAATTACTATTCCTGGTCAATAGGAGAAGTGATTGTTTTCAATGACGAGAGTAAACCCATCCCATTTATGGCTCAATCTATGCAGTCATACATAAACCCGCCAAAACCTAACTGCTTACAAATAGTTCTTACTGCAGGAACTGAAGAACTTTGTAATGGATCGGAAACTTTTAAAACTGTAATAAAATCTGCAATAACACCCTCAACTTCTGACGTTTTAGAATTTCAATGGCAGTTTAAAGAAAATGCTTCTGATGCAGTTTATTCTAATATCAAAGGATCAACTACAACCCCCATATTAGCAGATAATTATACACCATACTTTCCTGGATTTTATAGGTTATGTATTAAAAACCAGTTATTAGATTGTGATTCCTGTTCCAAGCCAATTCAGATTCAATTACTTAAAAGTAAGTTAATGCCTCCGTTTATAACTGGCATTGGACACCCAACTTATAATTTAAAGGTTACATTCGATACAAAAATTGAAGTACAGGGAGTTCAATGGTATGCTTATATCCCAACATTAAAGAAATACTTATTAATTGTTGGAGCTGCCAAGCCTGACTTAAATATTAGGTATGATGGCGATTACATGGTAATTGTTTCTTATAAGGATGGATGTAAAATGTCATATGATTATTTTGAAGGGGGTTATCATAAGCCGCTTTACAGGGCAACGGATACCAAGATTGATGGAAATACCATCTATATTCCAGATGAAACAGCTTATGAGCATTCAGCTTTAAAAGTGTTTCCTAACCCTGCAACCAATTCATTCACAGTTCAATATGAATCATCAAGCGAAATAGTTTCAAAAGCGCAACTCTATTCGAATACAGGCTTGGCAGTAAAAGAAATTAAATTTAATGATGGGGATTTTTGGTCTAAAACCGCCATTGTCAATGCTGAAGATTTGAGTGCCGGTGTCTATTTCCTTAAAATAAACGAAGGCGACAGGCAAATTGTAGAAAAGGTTGTTTTGCAAAAATAATTGAATTCCACTAGACCAAATATCGCTTTTTTTATCCTGCTATTGACAGGATTGGTTTGGCTGGGTAATTCCTGTAAAAATAAAAAACAGGAAATTCCTCCTTACGTCAGCGTAACATTAACAGTTAAGGATGAGAAAAAGCAACCGGTTGACTCTGCTACAGCTTATCTTTTTACCAGTCCTGAAGCATACACTGCCGCCTATAACCAAAGCTTACAAGGAGTTTATGATGGCTCTGGAAGCATAATTAAAGGTTTTGTTCTTAATGGAAATCTTGTTTTTCCTCAGATTCCTTCTAATCAACCTTATTGGATATTGATTCATGATGATAGTGAAACTTTCAAGGATGAATCGGGTAAACCAACTGATATTAAAATACATCGTGACAATACCGGGGCAAATTTCTTTATTGATAGTTATCAAAATGGGACAGATATTTTAGCAAATATTAAATTAGAGCCTGTAAATGCATTGATTAAAATAGTTTCTGCCCCTTCAAACCCAGTTATAGATGTTAAAAATAAATACCCCATAAGTTCTGCGTCTCTTCCGGGTTATTATGAAGTTAGAAAAGGGGCGGTACCTTATTTCATAAGAGATAAAATATGTCTCTGGACAGGAGAAGTTAATGCCATGGGAGGTGTAGTAACCTTAGAAACCTTAGGTACATGTTCAGAAGCAGGAATCGAATTTACTTATTTAGGTAGCTTGGCATCTGACTCAGTCCTTATTTATCTTGGACAAAATAAAACAACTCCTGTTGC
The DNA here is from genome assembly GCA_025360395.1 of Cytophagales bacterium. GTDB lineage: Bacteria > Bacteroidota > Bacteroidia > Cytophagales > UBA9547 > UBA9547. Next base: position 11,795 of record JANYCH010000224.1, read on the forward strand.
TGTTTTAACACCATCTAAACTGGTTGATACAGTTTATGTGGGTACTTCTGCAAATTATACGTATTTCGCTCAAAAAGTAAATGGCCAAAAATGTGTATGGGAAGAATTAATTTCCCCTAATGGTGGAACAGGAACAATACTGCAAGTAAAATTGGAAGCTTGCCAATAGCCACTTTATACTGCCTAAAGCCTTTATCATTAAATAAATCCGCTAAGTTCTTTTAAATACACGTTTTACCGATATTCTATCCTAATACTTATAATTTCAATAAGTCTTTAAAATATCAAATATGCCCTTTGTAAATATCAGGATTACCAAAGAGGAGATCAGTAGTGATCAGAAACGCCGGCTTATTGAAGGTGTTACTAAGCTTCTTCAGGATGTTTTAGGCAAGAATCCTGCAACTACTTTTGTTATAATCGATGAAGTAGAAACAGATAACTGGGGGATTGCTGGAGAACAAGTTACTACGAAAAGGAAAAGAGAAGCAAAAAGTTAAATCAGGCTTTTATTTTAACAATGCCTGATTTGTACAACCCAATTGCCTCAATTATAATCAATTCTATCTGGTGAATCGGCAAGTCTTCATTAGGGTTTATTAGCATTATTTTTATCCTGGACCGCTTTTCTTTTAAAAGAAAAGGATAATCGAACCTGTGGCCTTCAATGATCCCAATATAAGGCTGTTTGAGTTTTTTATGTTTCCAGAAATAACAAAACATTTTTCCTTTGTAACAAAAGAAAGGCAGTTTATACTTCCATTCTTCCTTTATATCAGGACCAACTGACAGAATAATGTTCCTTAAAGCAAGCAAACAGCTTCTTTCAGGTTCAGGTTGTTCCAGATAGTATAATTCTATTGGTTTCAAACGTTAATTGATTATGCAGGAAGGTATTTAAAGATAACCATTTAGGTCAATTGCTTCACAAATACCTTCTATATTTGCAGACTTTTATAATATGTCAGTCTCGGTTATCAATTTAAGCAAGCAGTACGAAAAGCAATTAGTTGTTGATAATATCTCATTCCAGGCAGAGAAAGGTCAGATTACCGGTTTTCTTGGCCCAAATGGTGCGGGTAAAAGTACGACAATGAAAATTGCCACGTGTTTCATACCTGCCACCAATGGAACTGTAGAAATCGAAGGATTAAATGTAAATACCAATCCCATTGAAGTAAAAAGGAAAATAGGCTACCTG
>JANYCH010000314.1 GCA_025360395.1 Cytophagales bacterium
TGGCAGTGGCTAGCGGGTGGTGGTGGAAACTACACCGGACTTACCGTGACGGAACTGGCAGTAGTGCCAACCTCATTAAACGGTGGCACAATAAATGGAAGCCAAACTATATGTTCCGGAGATATCCCCGTAGCATTTACCTCTTTAACTGTCCCATCCGGCGCTTGTTATCTTAATACTTATAAATGGCAGAAGTCTACTAACGGTGGCACTACCTGGGTTGACCTTGCCAATACCAATACTGCTTCATATGCCCCTATACAATCGGTTTTTGTGACGACTCAATTCAGAAGGGTGTCAACAGATGTTTGTAACAATATAGCATATTCAAATCAGATAACTGTTTCGATCTCTAACACATTCCCAGGGAACCCAGCTGCATATGGAAGCAACCAATGGAACATATATGCATACGATGATAATACATTTGGTTTATATGTGGGTTATTATGTCAACCCTAACCTTACTTTTGATACCAGGTTAGGCCAGACAAATAGTGATGCTTATAGTTATTCACAGAATACCCCGCCTACAACTGCACCTGGTTATTTGGGTTGTCAGCAAACTAATACACAATGGTCAGCATGGGGCAGGAGACAAGGTGTATCAACCCCTGGATATTATACTATAGATATTCCGGGACATGACGATGATGTTTATGTGATAATAAACGGGGTAAATGTATTTCAACATATTGGCTGTTGTGATGTTCACAACGGGATTTGGACGGGTTATTTGGACGGGAATTCCCAAATAGATGTTAAATGGATAAATTATCCTGGACCTGGATATGTGGCACTTAAATTTAATTTCTTAGGAGTTGTTGCACCCACTGGCCTTTTGCCGGGAACACTCACTTGTACACCTTCCAGTTACTGTGCCGCAGATTATCCTATCCTTACTTCTTCTACTCCTGCATCAGGAGGTTGTTCACCAAATTACCAATGGCAATCGTCTTCGGACAATGTAACCTGGGCAGATATTTCAGGGGCAACTTCTTTAAACTACACTTCTTCAACTCCATTGGGAACAAGTACTTACTTCAGAAGGAAAGTAACGGATGCCTGTGGTAATGGCCCATTTTATACCCCAGGATGCTTTATAACTACTTCCTCTGCCCCTACACAACCGTCTGCAGGCAATGCAAGCTGGAACAACCTTGTTTATTATTCTACAAATTTCTCTACAAATTTTTACGGTTACTATACAGAGCCTTCACTTTCATTTAATACTACGGGTCAGTTTGCCAATAGCACGCCGCCCAGTACATCGGCATCATATACAGGTTGCCAGTTAGGTTCCCAAAGTTATTCGGTAAAAATGCTAAGAACGAATTTTCCTGTGGCAACTTACCAGATAGATGTCCCTTACCATGATGATGATGTGTTCCTTATTATAAATGGCTCTCAGGTTAATTCACATGTAGGTTGCTGCGATGCTCATACAAACTTTTGGACAGGGAACCTAGGTGCAGCAGATATAGTTGAGTTAAGATATTTGAATAACAATGGACCCGGTTCTCTACAATCAACTTTTACTTCTGTACCACTTACCGGGTCAGTAACTGCCAGCGTAATCGCAGGCAACCAAACCATTTGTAATGGGGCAATTCCAGTAGGGTTTACACAATCATCCGCATCAGCAAGTATGTGTTATTTAACTACTCAATGGCAATCCTCTTTAAACAATATTTCTTACAGCAATATTGCAGGTGCTACTTCAACAACATATTCTCCCGGCGCACTTACCCAAACAACTTATTTTAGACGGGTAGATACTGATGCTTGTGGCAGAAGTGCCAATTCAAATGTCATTACCGTAACTGTTAATCCTGCTGTTAACCCGGGAACAATTGCAAGTTCTCAAACAGTTTGTAACGGGGCAGCAGTTGCACCATTTACTGAAACAGGAGCAGCATCAGGAGGAAACGGATCATTTTCTTATCAATGGCAATCGTCAAATGATAATATTACTTTTGGTAATGTAGGTGGTGCAACATCTAACGTATATTCTTCCCCAACATTAGGTATTACAACCTATTTTAGACGTACGGTTACCTCATGCGCAGGATCTAACAATACGCCAGTCATTACGGTTACTATACCTCCGGCAACTGCCATTGCTACTCAGCCTGTAAATTATTCAGATTGTATAGGAGCAACTGCTACGTTTACAGTTTCTGCCGTTGGAAACGGTCTTACATACCAGTGGTATGAATCGACAAATATAGGTATATCATTTAATCCGGTTGCAGGTGCCACACTATCATCTTTTAGTAAGGTAATAACAGGTGCCATGTTTGCCAATGCTTATCAATATAAAGTTGTTGTTAACTCAACCTGTTCACCTGCAAGTGTTACCTCAAGCATAGCAACAGTAAATTTTGGAAATCCAACATTTACTGTACAACCCGCCAATACCACAACTTGTAACAATGGCAATGCAAGTTTCAACGTCGTTGCCACAGGAACAGGGATAACTTACCAATGGCAGTTATTCAGCGGTTCATGGACAAACCTAACCAATACGGGTGTTTATAGTGGAGTAACGACATCAACTTTAAATTTAACCAACCTCACAACTGGTTTTTCTGGAAACCAATACCGCTGCAATGTAACAACTTCAACTTGCGGATCGGCAACTGCAACTGCTGCTGCTACTTTGACTGTTCAGCCAAACATAAGTAGTAATACAGTAACAGGTACTGCCAACCTTTGTTCCGGGTCTACGGACGCCTTAACTGGTTCTGCTTACCCAACCTTGACTGGAGGAGGCGGAGTAAGTGCTGCATCCTACACTCACCAGTGGCAGAACTCACCTGATAATATTAGTTTCACTCCTATTGCAGGTGCTACAAGTGTAAATTATACAACACCTGCATTGTCCTCTACAACTTATTATCAGAGGATTACAAGTACAGCGGTCTGTACAGGATCAACGGCAAATACCAGTAGTTCTTTT
>JANYCH010000342.1 GCA_025360395.1 Cytophagales bacterium
TTAATTTGGTATTCCAGACAACTATTATTTTTAATATTAGATAAATCTAAGTCTCCTTTATTACATTAAGAAAGAATATCGCTTTGACGTTTCAAAAGTTCTTAAGAGGACTTTTCTTTAAAGGTTAACCTTGAAAAATACGTACTCGAAAAATTTTCCATTGAAAAACTGATTTCAATTCCTGTTACGTATATACATTCCCGGTATAAATATTACAAATCAATATGTAACGGTGGCATTAGATTTATTCATAACTCCTTTACTGATTCAGTTTTATTCAGGATAAAAAATTTAGTGTACTATTTAAGCAACTATTGATTTTCTTATGAACCTAAACAAATTTATATTTGTATAAGTTGATAATCAATACGTTACTGTTTGTATTGTCATAGTTTTTATAAGAAAAGTACCAAGTCTAATTTATGAAAAAATATATCTCCGCTGCTGTTTTATTGTTGGGTGGGATTTTGACTTCCATAGGTCAAACTTCGCATATTTCTCAAATAGCGATTAACCAGACCAATGACGCAGGTTTCAACACATCCCAATATGAAGCCTATGAATATACACGTGTCCTTCCTGGCCCGACAATTCAAAAACTGCCGTTCCGGTTATTAAAACCTGTAAATTATACAACTGCGGCTAATACGGGCAGAAAATATCCACTTGTCATAATGTTACATGGTAGAGGTGAGGCAGGAACAGACAATAACTACCAATTAAAATGGGGTGGGATAGAACACTTGAATGCTGTAAATAATGTTTACAATGGTTATGTAGGGACAAGAAAATTTGACGGTTTTGTATTATACCCACAGGAACCTTACGGTCAGTGGACTAATCACCCTGAGGCTGCTGACAAAGTGGTGAATGGAAGCCCTGTACCTCAGCTTACTACTGCATTAAGCCAGGTACATGACGTAATCGACTCCTTGATAAAAAATTTCCGTGTGGATCCTGACAGGATAGTAATTCATGGTCTTTCTTCCGGCGGTACGGGCACATGGGCAAGTTTATATCATAGGCCAGACCTCTTTGCTGCTGCTCTGCCCATGTCTACTCCAGGGGATTTGACTCAAATGGGAAAAGTAGTAAATATTCCAATATGGCTTTTTCAGGGTGGTTTAGATAACAATCCTATACCTTATATATCGCAACAGGTAATCAAAGCCTTAAGGGATTCTGGTGCTGTAGATACTGATATTACCAGGTATACTGAATATTCAAATATTGGACATGGTGTATGGTCAACCGCTTATGCTGAACCTGACTTTTTTCCATATATACTTCGTTTCAGAAAAAACAGGATTATGGTATTGTCTAAAAACCCTTTCTGTCCCGGAACTTCGTCCACTTTGGGCTTTTCTGAAGGTTTTTATAATTATAAATGGTATAAAGACGGCGTCGCAATACCTGGCGCAACTTCTAATAAACTAAGGAATATACAAGCAAACGGAAATTACCAGGTAAAATATCAGGTAACTCCTACAGCAAGTGTTTCATCATCAGATATTGTTTATATATATCAGGATGTTGCCGCACCGAAACCTGTTGTTACAGCAAGTCAAAGTTTAATTATCCCTTCTCCATCAGGTTCAAGCCTGGTTCTTAATGGTCCGGCTGGTTTTCAGCTTTACCAATGGAGTAACGGAGTAACAACACAACAAAATACCATCACAAATTCCGGAAGTTACAGCTTAAAAGTAAAGCAGGCTACAGGCTGTATTTCTGTGAATTCAGATACTTTTGCAATTAAAGTGGGTTCTATGGGTTCACCGGTCCCTTCTATGGCTACCAACATTAAGGCTATCCCAATAAGCCCGGATTCAGTTATAGTTAGCTGGAATGACGTGAATGATGAAACGGGATACGAAATTTACCGGTCGAATTTGGCAAATTCGGGTTATGTATTTGTAAAACTTGTTTCTGCTAATACAGTTTCTTTTACAGATTATGGCCTTTCTCCTTCTACAGGATATTATTATAAAATACGCTCGGTAAATAAAGTAGCTGCAACATTGAGTAGTGAAAAAGCTTATGTAGAAACTTTTAAAGACGTAACAGTCCCCACAATCCCTCAAAATCTGTTGATGTATAACCTGACCTCAACAGGTCAAATGACCTTGTACTGGAATAAATCGACGTATAATTATGCTCTTAAAAGATATGCTGTTTACTCAGGAAATGTTTTACTAGGATCGACTACTGATACTACTATAAGCTTAAATATAAATAAAAACGAGGTTTATATGTTCTCTGTTGAGGCGGAAGGTTATAGTGGAAATAAATCAGGCAAAAGCAATATAGTTCCTTTCGCTTATAATGGCGCAGGTTTATATGCAAAATTTTACATTAAGAAAGATCCAAATGACCAATGGAACAAATTACCTGACTTTACTCAATTAACACCCGATAGACAAGTTGTTGTCAATACTCTAGGTTCACTTTCAGGATCTACATTAACCCCATTATTGACCGACGGAGGGGCACCAGTTGCTCTTAGCGCTTTAAATAATAAAAACATCATAAGTGTAGTTGATTATTTTGCTTTAAGGATCTCAGGATATATTAAAACAACTAATACAGCCGGAACATATACATTCTACAATACTTCTGATGATGGGGCAAGGCTTACAATTAATAACAATGTAATTATAGACAGGAATGCCCCTCAGGGGCCTGTTGAAACTTCAGGTACTATTACATTAGCTGCAAATACATGGTATCCATTTGTTTATGAGTTTTTCGAAGCGGGAGGTGGGCAATATTTAGCTTTAACCTGGCAAACACCGGGAGGAAGTAAAGCGACTATACCTTCTGGAAACCTTAATTTTTTTGGTGCTGACCCATCAGTGAATTCTCTTAGCCCTGTTACTACCGGGTTTAATGGTATGGTTGCAACTGATGTTTCAACTTCAAGTGCGAAAAAAGTAAAATTAACTTTGTCGTTCTTAACGGCTCCCGACCCTTCTATAAAATCTTTTGAATTCTATAAGGTTAAGGCAACAGGCTTATCAGCTTCAACAGTTTTTACTAAAATTGGATCATTGCCTAGAAGTGGCAATACACAAAGCATTGTAAATATAGATTCGTCTGACCTTTTACCATCAACTAAATATTACTATGCACTTAAAATATTTGGTGAAAGTGGTTTTTCCCAATTCTATTTCTTTAATAGTGTATTTGTAAATGGATCAGGTTCTGTTTCAATCACAACAAACGCTGCAACAGTTGCTGCACCAACAGTCATACCTACACTACAGTTAGTTACAGGTGTATCGAATTCAATCATAAAATTAGATTTTACGGATAATGCATGTCCAAACGAAAGTGGATTTGAAATTTGGAAGAGCCAGGACCCAACGAAGTATTTTACCAAGGTAGGTTTGGCTGGTGCAAATGCGACCCAATTTTATGACAGTACAGGAGTGATAAATACCACATATTATTACAAATTAAAAGCTTACAACCAGGCTGGTGCTTCTTCTTTTAGTAATGTTATTTCAGGAGTTACACTCAATATTCCAAATGCCCCTTCAAATCTTAAAGTTGTGGTTCTGGGACCTAAACATGTTAACCTCACCTGGCAAAACAACTCTATATCGAGCGGATATGGGTTTTCTATATATAAATCCACTTCGTTGAATGGGGTTTACTCAAGAATAGATTCTATTTCTAATCCAGGATTGACTTTTTATCAGGATACTTCAACGGCTCTTACGCAAAAATTTTATTATAAAATAAGGGCTTACAATGATGATAAATCGTCTTTCAGTAATATTGATAGTTCCGCAATTTATCAACCTGTCACGCCAAGTACATTAAGCTGGAAAATGCCTGTACAAGATGTAGTAAACAACTTTAAAACCTACTCAGGATCTTCATTTACTGCTTATAACAATAATATTGCAAAACTTAAAACCGATTTAGTTGCTACGAAAGACTTTTTAAGATACCTGTATATTGAAAAAAATGACAATGCATATTTCTCGATAAAGCTCCCTTTAATTTCTTCAATGACTTATGGAGGGTTGATTACTTTTAATGTCATGTCGGTCCGAAATGCAACTCCCGATACTGCTAAAATTGCTGATGAGTTTTTCAGTTTTACAGGAGGTACATATAACAGATATCAAATTGTTGTTTCATCGTCAACTGACAACATAACTTATACACCTTTTAGTGTACAACCCTGGCTTTCAAGATATAGCAATCAATTGCAAAAAATTGATGTCCCTGCGTCCTTAGCTGGCCAATGGATTAAGGTTGATATTACAAGCCAAAGTAACAACAATAATTATGGAGGATTATTAGTTACAGAAATTGGTGCTTATAGTTTATTAGGCCCTGGAGTAAGACATAATTATTTTTTATTAGAAGGTGCCTCTGTTGAGAAAACCAATATACCCATGGGCATGATACAGTTTAGAAAGCAACTTGCAACTATTCAGGACCTGAGTGCATATGCATCGGAAGCTTTGGTATTTAACTTATCAACACCAGGTGTACCATCTAAATACCTTAAAGACTCAATCAGCTCTGATCTCTCAAGGCATCCTTATGCTTCATGTGTTATAGTTCACCAGGGGGGTAACGATGTTAATAGTTCAACAAACGGCGTAAGGCCTCTTACTTTTGCCAAGACACAAAGCTTGCCTGCGGCTAAAAACCTGCTTGATAACTTATCGACCATTATTCAAACCATTCAATCATCGGGAAAACTGGCCTTAATTTCCAGGATGCACTTCAGGGATTACAAAGATTATTGTCCCGGAACAACCAGGATCGCAAGTGGGGTTTCTCCTTCCGTTCCGGCTGTTATAAGAGGAAGAAGCCAGGAAAATGGTTCCCTGCCTATTAACTTGTTAATTGACAGTTTGACTAAATCCCTTACACCTTATGCCTATAATTTCGCTGAAAAGAGGTCAAATATAAATTATTATCCAATATTTCTTAACAGACAAAAAATGTTAGGCCCGGACGGGATCCACCCTAGTTCTGTACCATTTGGATCAACATATTCAAACCCATATGTTGATCTTATGACAAATTATTGGATTAATTATGCGATGAGGTATGTATATACCGGGAAATTTGCAAATCCAGAAGATTATGATGCCAACAACCAGCTTGTGGCTGTAACTGTGGCGGATACTATTTGCGGAATTTTACCAGCAAATAAACCCAACCTTGTATCCTTGACAAAAGCTGCAGTCGAAAAAGCTGAACAAACAAAAAGTGGGAACGATATTTGGGAAGCAAGAATATTGGTGGAACAAATGCGAAATACAGACGGCAGGATAACCTATGTAAACCGTCTTGATTCTCTGAAAGATTATCGCTCACCAGCTAACCCAACATCCTTGTCCGCTTCAGTAATAGATGGCTCAACTATTGGACTCTCATGGCTGGACAATGATGTTATAGAAACAGGTTACCAGGTTTTTAAATCCAACAATAATGGAATCAGTTATAAAATGGTAGTTGAATTATCTGCAAATTCAAGTCAGTATAATGTTACTTCCTTAACTGGCGACACACTTTATACATTTTACGTTAGAGCAGTAAATAAGAAATTCAAATCTGGTTGGACTAATTTAGTAACATCAAGGCCAGGAGTTACTTATTACTCCCTTGCAAACGGAAATATTACAAATACGACAACATGGGGTAGGCAAAATGATGGTTCAGGATCTAATCCTACCAACTTTACTACAGGTAGTCAGGTTTATGTGTTTGCAAACAGGCCAAATGAAACAGTCTTAAATACAAACTGGAATGTGACAGGAAACTATTCTAAAATTGTATTAAGTCAGGGGACCAAGTTTAA
>JANYCH010000346.1 GCA_025360395.1 Cytophagales bacterium
CAAACTTTTCATCCATGGTACTGTCCGTACTGATAATATTTAAGTACAGAAGCATGCTGTTCACTTCTTTTTCCGTAACTACACCAGCCTTTATCACTTCTTCCGGTAACTCATCTATGACAGATTGTACCCTGTTCTGAACACTTACTGCGGCAAGGTCCGGATCAGTACCAACTTTAAAATTGACAGTTATGATGGTAGTACCATTATTACTGGAAACGGTTGACATGTAAGTCATCCCGGGAACGCCATTCACCGCACGCTCTAGCGGAGTAGCCACTGCCTTAGCACATACTTCGGCATTTGCTCCGGTATATCTTGCAGTAACCGTAACCGAAGGAGGTACAATATCAGGAAACTGGGTTACTGGCAGAGTTGTCAAGGCCAGTAAGCCCAAAAGCGTGATAAAAATTGAAATGACTAAAGAAAGGACAGGTCGTTCAATAAAAGTTTTAACCATTGGTTAGCGTTTGGCTTTTATCTTTGATTGAAGGCTGAGAAAGAAGAAATACTGTCCAGGTCAATGGTTTTTGGCGTGATTTTCATTCCGTCTTTAAGCTTTTGGATTCCTTCATAGACTATGCGGTCACCTGGCTTCAGTCCTGAGCTTACTATATAATAATCTGAAAATCTTCTTTGAGGAACAAAACTCCTCATCTCTACTTCATTCTCTATATTTAAAATATAGACATAGTTTTTATCCTGGATCTCGAAGGTTGCTTTTTGAGGTACCAACAAAGCATTGTGCATGTTGGTGGTTAACTCTACAGTACCGGTAGAACCATGTTTAAGAGATTTATTAGGATTAAGAAATCGGGCGCGAAATGAAATTGTTCCGGTATTTTCATCAAAATCACCATCTCGTTTTTCAATTATACCTGCATATGGATAATAACTGCCATCTGCCAGGATGAGCTTAACATCCTTTTCGTGAGTGTTAACTTCAGACTGTTTGTTCTTGATGTATTCCAGATAGTCTCTTTCTGACACATTGAAATACACATTGATGTACTCAATATCAGAAACAGTGGTTAGCAAAGTACCTTCAGTTATTAAACTTCCCACTTTGAAAGGGTTCCGATCTGTAACTCCATCAAAAGGCGATTTGATATAAGTATAAGATAGTTGGGTTGATGCATTGTTCAATATTGACTGTGCTTTTTCTATTCCCGCCTGGATAGCCTGATAATTGGCTTCCGCAACTTCCTTCTCGGTGATGGAAACCACACCTTTATCTGCAAGCTTTGTGATTCTGTCCAGCTCAAGTTTGGAGGACATGGCATTGGCTATGGCAGTTCTTAGGTTGGCCTTTGCCTCACTTAGATTGGCACTGTACTCTTTGTTACTTAACCTGAATAGTGGCTGTCCTTTTTTTACCAGCTTTCCTTCATCAACATAAATTTCTTCCAGGTAGCCTTCTACTCTGGCTCTGATTTCTACATTCTGACCCGCATTTAATCCTCCTACAAAATATTTATGCAATTGGGTAGTTTGGGTTGAAAGAGTTACTACCGGAAGCTTTAAAAGTTTAGGTTCTTTATCGCCGGATTCAAAGCCACATCCTGAAAGGATTGCCAGTGGAATCAAGATTAAAGCTTTCGAGATAATTGTAAATACCTTATCAAGACTTGGATTATTTGAATTATTGGAGGAGTTCAAAATCTGATATTTCATTTGTTATAGGTTAATATTCAGTCAGTTAATTTAATGTTTAACAACCAAAGAATGTAAGTAATTTGCTATTACTTCTTAATGTGAATATCAGGATTAAAATTGGATTAATTTTAATAGTATGTTAAATATTTAACTAGTTTTTTATAAAAACATACTTTTTTCAGGATTAACCATTAAAATTTAAACACACATTGTAAAATATTATAATAATTATGATTTAACAGGATGAATAAACAGGTGTTCCCTTAGATTGTAAGCAATTAGACTTGTAAAGAGCCTGTTAATTCAATGCATTTAGAAAAATCCAACCGAAAGTATCATGAACTTTCCAATCAAACCGGTCCATGGTTAAGATGTAGCAATACTATAAGTAAGGATTGGCCTTATAATTGGCTGAGAGTCAAAAAATAGGAAGAAAAAAAAATAAAGCCGGTCAGTTTAGGACCGGCTTATTAAATATGTTATGCGTTTATTTCTTTCACATTGGAGAAAGATCTTTTTTCATTGCTTTCATTTAATTCTATAATAACGAATTGCAAAGAAGCTTCAACATCCTTTTCGTCTATAAAATTTGCCAGCAGGTAGTCGTATAAAGCACTTATTGATTCCTGAGACTGAAAGCCTATAGAGTGTGAGGTGTAAAAAGTAAGGCCTGTAAGAACCGAAATACGGGATAAATACAAAAGGAGTGCTAACTCCAGGTCATCACACGTTTTTTTTGCTCCTTTAACTTCGTATGATAATAGATATTTGAATGTTGCCATATAAAAAGTTTTTCTAATAACGCACTAAAACGATGCCATTATGATTTAAGTCTAAGAAACTAATTCAGCCTTTAATGTAATGTTTGCCTTTAATAATTTAGAAACAGGGCAATTTTCTTTGGCATCTTTTGTATAAGTTTCCAATTTAGCCTGATCCAAACCTGATGCCTTCACTTTTGTTTCCAGGAAAACATCAATAATCGCACCTTCCTGAAGGACTACAGTGGCAGTTGTAACAATGCTATCTGCTGTAATACCAGCTTCCTGAAATACGAAAGCTAACTTCATTGAAAAACAACCAGCATGCGCTGCACCTATTAATTCTTCCGGGTTAGTGCCAGGTTCAGCTTCAAATCGTGTTTTAAAAGAATATGGAGATTGTTTTAATACTCCACTGTCCAAACTAAGCTTTCCCGTTCCTGCTTTTCCTGAACCCAACCATTCTGCTGTTGCTTTACGTTTGATCTGCATTTATTTAAATATTTATGGTTATAATTTTCATAAACATACCCCTGTCAGAGAATGTTTATGCAATTAGCACAAAATTTTATCATAAGCTAAATATTCAAATAACAATTTTATCATGCAACTATTCTTCTTAAATCTGTTAAATTTAATTATTAAATACGCTTTTTAACACCTCTGACAGCCTCTGCAGTCCATGGATCTTCCGGCCAATGATGCTTTTGATAGCGGATTCTTAGTTCCTTTCTGACATCAGGGTAAGTATTTTTCCAAAAACTTTTCAGGTCTTTTGTTACCTGCACAGGTTTGTAACCAGGTGAAAGGAGATGAAGCAATACTGTGGTTTTACCTTCATTTATTACCGGTGTTTCCAGAAGGCCAAACATTTCCTGTAAGCGAACAGATAAAACAGGGTCTTTTCCATCATTGAAATATTGAAGAGGTATTTTATATCCACTGGGAACCAGAATTGATTCCGGGGCCAGGCTATTCAAAAGTTGTTGCTGTTCCCATGACAACAGGCCTTTAAGGACAG
>JANYCH010000357.1 GCA_025360395.1 Cytophagales bacterium
AAAACTTGCTGCCCCATTGCATTTATATTTGGTATTGACTAATAAAGAAACAGAATATTCATCTGCCTGAGTTTCATGGCACCTGCTATATTTTAGTGATCCGAGTTGCTGTATTGCCTTCACAAGGATGCTTTTGTCATAACCTAAAACCTGGAGAAATAAGCCGGTTCCATATTGTTTGGTCATTGTTTGAGTGGAATGCCTCAAAGCAGCATGGCCCATTTCATGGCCTAAAACGCCTGCAAAATCATCTACATTATCCAGGTACTTTATTATACCTGTATAAACAAAAATATATCCTCCCGGAGTGCAAAAAGCGTTTAATGTGGTGTCATTTTTTATAATGCGCATTTTCCATTCAAATTCTTTTTCATTGTCTATGTTATTATTATTAAGAATTTCGTTTTTGATATCATTCAGGTAAGCATATGCCAGATGGTATTCAGCAGAATCCAGGACTATATTTCCGGAACTGTCATAATTGGTGTAGTAGTTAAAAGCAAGCTGACCGAATTCTTTATCTTTTGCAACACCAAAAAGATTGATATCACTACAGCCTGTTTCTATACTTTCAGAAGCCAAAGGTTGTGGATCATTACTTGTCTTCTTTTTACAGGTAGTGAAAAGGCAAATAGCTGCAAAGAGTGATGTAATAAATAAAGAATGCTTTTTCATTTGTTTAATTTAAATTCATTTCTGGAATACCACCTTCTATAATTAATTTTCCTTCTGTCGCCGCTTTGATTTCCTCAACAGAAACCCCCGGAGCTCTTTCTAATAACTTAAAACCTCCCTCTTTTAATACATCTAATACGGCAAGTTCGGTCACTATTTTTTTAACACAACCCAAACCCGTCAGGGGCAATGTACAGGACTTTAATAACTTTGACTGGCCTTCTTTGTTGCGGTGCTGCATAGCAACAATAATATTTTTAGCCGATGCTACCAGGTCCATGGCACCGCCCATCCCTTTTACCATTTTACCCGGAATCTTCCAGTTTGCAATGTCTCCATTTTCAGAAACTTCCATAGCACCTAATACTGTCAGATCTATATGACCACCACGAATCATAGCAAAACTGGCTGCCGAGTCAAACAAACTTGCTCCATGAGCCAGAGTAACAGTTTGCTTACCAGCATTGATAAGGTCAGGATCTACTTCTGATTCTTTTGGAAACGGCCCCATGCCTAATAATCCATTCTCTGATTGGAAGACTACATGGATACCAGAGGGGACATAATTCGCAACCAAAGTAGGAATTCCAATACCAAGGTTTACATAAAATCCATCTCTCAATTCTTTTGCTATTCGCTTTGCAATACCAACTTTGTCTAGCATGAAACTGTTAACAGAATAATTCAGGATTTTGTGCCAAGATCAAAAAGCTATGCCACAAATAAAAATCTAATGAAAAAAATGAAGCGACAGAAAAATATAACAGGGCTTCAGTTTCCTGAAACCCTGTTTGTTAAATCAAAATTACTTCTTGAAGCCCAATGCGCTGACAGCACATTTTTCAGAAGCCTCTGAAATGTTGTACACCATATAATAAATCCCGGTAGTAGAACACTTGTAGGCGATACCTGGATAATATGTACCTTTCTCAAGGTTTGTTGCCAGAACTTTTTTATTACTATCCATTAAAGTGATTTCCATTTTCGGGCTATCATTTTTACCGTCGCAAACAGAGACAAAATATTGAGTATCCTTACTGAAAACATAAGAAAACTCCAGCACATTGTTCACAGCTTTTGACGGGTCAAGCTTATAATTTTTTATAAAAGTGAAAGCGCCAAGTTTAGAATTACAGGCAGGTGCCAAGGCATCTGCATCGCATTGAGCATTTACGCTGAACGTGATGGAGAGAACTAGAATCAAGTTTAATAATAAGCCTTTCATGTCGTTATTTAATTAAATCCTGACGGATAGTTGAAACTAAATTAAAAATCTGGTCAACCTCTTTTTTGGAGACCTTAATTACTGTTTTATTATTTTCAGAAACCATCTTAACCCCATTTACAATTTCTATTGTAGGAGGATGGTATTCTGTTGTAATCTTAATACTGTCATATATAGCACTCAGGTCTTTCAGTTTAAGGTTTAATTCTGGTACATGAGGATCTGTTTTGTAAAAGTCTAAAAGTATTTTCAACTGATCAAGTACAATTTTTTGTTCACCAACTCTTTCATATAAAGCAGGGTTATTGTCTTTTTCTGCCACTGAGCTTGCAATATACAATGCTTCGATCCATCCGCCGGTAAGCATAAGCAAACTTAAGTTACCTCGGTTTTGCTCCTGCAAATAGGAGTTCATTTTATCATAATTGCTGGTAGTAATATATAATAATGAATCCAGGTTATTGCTGTTTGATGCAAGTCTTTTGATCATGTTATAATCAAAAAATTGACCGATCTTCATGTCTTCGGCGAGCTTTGTCATAGAATTCAGGTAGCTAATTGCGTCCTGCTTTTCGTTGTACATATTTATGTAGCCTAAATCTGTACCATAAATCCCTAAGTTTACTGCTTTTTGGAAATTAGTTGTATAGTTTCCTACATTGGCTGCAGGATTTAGTAATTGGCCATTATATTTCGGCTCTACCTCCCTGATGAGAGAAGACATTTCTACAGGAGATGGAATAGACTTTATTATTTCATTGATCAGGTCAGAAGATATTTCAGATTTTGAAATTGTAGAATCTTTTCCCATGGCTTGTTCCAGGGCTTCATCTTCTGAGCTTCCACAGCCCGAAACAAAAACTGAGACTGCTGTTATCGCAATCAGGAATTTTAGGAGTTTAATTAGTTTCATTGGTTTTTTTAAAATTGAAAGGAATAAAAGTTTTGATCGTTGTTGGCAATTCCAGAATCTTCTTAAGAAAGTTTACATAAAGTGTAATAAAGAAAAGTAAAGTCATAATCCAGATCACACATATGTTAAACGTAAAAGTTTCAAATAGTTTTCCTAAAAATGGTTTTTTAGGAGAATAAAGATGTGTCCTGTAATTTAATGCAGACCTACCCCTTAGTTCCGGATATAAGAAAACAGGGTCAAATACCTGCAAAAGCTTTCCTTTATACTCCATTATGCGGTTTTTATTATCAAGTTTTTTAACCAGATCGCTTAAGGATTCATTGTAATTTCCCTTTTTTATATCAGTAAAAAGGGCAGCAGTTTCAGCAGTTTTTAAGGCATTGTTTATTTTATTGTCTTTTATTGTATTCGCCTCTGAAAATTTAACGGCATATTCTGCTTTCAATACGTCCAGGAATTCTTTTACCCTATCATATGAAGCTGCCCTTGTTTTAACATTGAAAGTATCAATATCAAAAACAGGCTTGGACTTAATATCCTCTTCCTGAACCGCCTTTTTAATCTCATTTTTCAAAAGGACAATATTCTCTTCAAGTTCTTTTCTGGAATCTTTGTCTGTTTTACCGGTAAGTTCTACTGTATGGTCCAGTTTGACGTACATAAGCGGAAGCCAATAAACTCCTTTAAAATCATATATACTTTCCAATCTCTCAAGTTCATAAATATGCTTCTCATATTTATTGTCTTTAAACTGTTTTACAGCCAGGGCTTCATATGCCCAGCGCGAAGTCATGATATCGGCAATCAAAGGCACCTTTTCTACATTACCAATGGCTTTATTCAGTTTATCAAAACTGAAAATAGCGCCGCTCAAAATCATTTGAGGAATGAGCAGAATAGGAAT
Source organism: Cytophagales bacterium (assembly GCA_025360395.1). Lineage (GTDB taxonomy): Bacteria > Bacteroidota > Bacteroidia > Cytophagales > UBA9547 > UBA9547. The sequence continues at coordinate 3,721 of JANYCH010000357.1, forward strand.
AAGAATATATATAGTTACAGCAGAATTAAATGTTGAGGATATATTTAATCCGATGAGATTGGCGCAACAGGAACATGAAAACAGCAAAAGCCAATAGCTCATGGTAAGTCCATGTATTTCAAGTACTGCATTTCCTACAAGTACAAAAAGAAAGCTTTGGACAGCAGACAAAGTAAAAAGCAAGGCCACTTTTGAAATTAAATAACTAAACCGGCTTAGATTAAGGAATTTTTCTCTTTTCAGAATTTTGGCATCCCTAATTATTTCTTCAGCACTAACAGTAAGTCCCATAAAAATGGAGACAATAATGCACATGAACATGTAAGCCGGAATATTTTCATTATTTCCAAAATGATAGGTATCCTTAGCTGGATTGTCTACGTAACGGATAATAAACGCCAGCACAAAAGCCAGGATTGGTGCCTCAAGTAAATTTATAAGCAAATATTGGGTGTTGCTTGCCTTCGAAAGGAAATCCCTTGTAATAAATACCCCAAACTGTTTTAGTTTAGCAGGGATAAAAAGAGTTTTGGGTGGTTTTTCCGTAATATCCTCAGCTTTATCGGCCTTGAAACTTTGAAGAAAATAATCCCTCCACCTTTGAGGAGTGTTTTTCCTTTTTTCTGTTAGGTTTCCATACTCATCTACCACTTTGGCATCTATCGTATTGAATATCAGTTCCGGATTTACATTTCCGCATGTATTGCACTGACCAATGTCACTGTTAATCTGATTAGTGACCTTTTTGAAATACATTACTGCTTCAACCGGGTGGCCATAATAGATCTGATAACCACCTACATCAAGAATAATCATCTTGTCAAACATCTTATATATGTCTGATGATGGCTGATGGATTACTACAAATATCAGTTTGCCTTTAAGAGATAGCTCTTTGAGTAAATCGATTACGTTTTCAGAATCTCTGGACGATAAGCCTGAAGTTGGCTCATCTAAAAACAAAATTGATGGCTCCCGTATCAATTCAAGTGAAATGTTCAGCCTTTTTCGCTGACCACCACTTATTTTTTTGTTCAGGACATTGCCGACTTTTATGTCCTTTATTTCGAAAAGCCCTAAACTTTTAAGTACAGTTTCGACTCTTTGCTCAAGTTCTGGTTCACTAAGATTTCCCAGGCAAAGTTTGGCATTGTAATAAAGGTTTTGATAAACAGACAGTTCTTCAAACAATATGTCGTCCTGTGCTACATACCCGATAACGCCTTCAACTTTTTTGCTTTCTCTATGGAGGTCTATACCATTGACCAGTACTTTGCCATTTGAGGGTTTTTCTAAACCTGCAAGTACATTTAACAAAGTAGATTTACCCGCACCACTGCCACCCATCAATCCGACCAGCCTGCCTGCACCTTCCGAAATATTGATCTCTTTTAACCCAATCTTACCGTTGGGAAATTTAAATTCAAGCTTTTCAACATTAAAGGAGAGCTTTTGAATATTGCTATCTACCAAAAACCTTGAAATAACATCACTGTAGTAGATAGGCTCACCTATTGGTAACTTAATAGTACTGCCGGAAGCAAACAGATAAATCTGATTGGTATGTATTGGAAGCCCGTTGAGGAGAATATCTGAAGAACCAATGTATTTAAGGAAATACATATCTACACTATTGATGTGTACAAGTGCCAGATCCCCGACAAATCCGTCAGACCTTATTGATTTAGCAAAAGAGTAAACCGGTCTTTCATTTCCAGGTATAAGAAGGAGTACACTTTTAAGATCAAGTTCCCTGCTTGGGTATTGGCTTAAACAGAATTTTTCGATGAGTTTATATTCTTCCTGCCCAATATTGAACACTGTGGCAACAGTATCAATAATTTGCATCCGCTGAGAGGTGCGACCTGAACTAGAATTTATTAATTCATATAAACGAATGAGTACTATTACCTTCTGTTTTTGGGTAAGAGTTTTATTGATCTTTCGACAAATTGAAAGTGTCCTTACTGAATCTTTAACACTTGTCAATTTCTTTTTCGAACTTTCTTCTGCTGACCTTTCTGCCAAAGCCCTTTCTTCTACAGTTCCTTCTACAAAACTGTCATACAATGCCAGGTAGTCTTTAACAACATCAGCGCTTAACTGAAGACGCAAAAAATGATCTACAAAAACACGCTCATCATCGCTGGCACCTTCATCTTGCTTTGTGATGATGGCAAACAGCTGCATGAGGGCTTTTAGGATTTCCTCACTCATAAATATTGATTATCTTCCGCTATGGGAAAAGCAAAAATGGTCAATTAATACACTTTATACTCAAAAGGAACTTCTACAAGTTCTGAAAATTCTTCGCCAGCTTCCTGCATGTCCTCATCATCATCATGTGAGTACCAATGTATTGTAACACCTTTGCCGGCTTCTTTTAATTTTTCAAGTTTCGTTAAGACGTCCAGGATCATTTTTGATGAAGCAGTGTTGAAATATTCTAGTTTTACTTCAAATATAGTGCTGGAATTAGGACTGGCAACATAAGTATCGAGCCATTTTAATATAGGTCCATAAAACGATGCACAATCTTCCGGTAATGATCTTCCTGATATTTCAAAAATGTTTTTTGAAGGGTCAAACTGCACTTTTGGAGTGTCCTCTGAACCTTCTATAAATATGATTTCCATGTTAATGATCTTTTAATTAAAATGATTATTTGTTAAATGGCTTTTTAAATAGCAAGCTTCTCTTTGTCCTTGCCAATTATAACTTTTAATATGAAAAAAGCACTTTCCTCGTCTACATCGTGAAAAGAGAAAACCAGTTTTTGTCCTGATTTTCTTGCCATATCTACAAAACCTAAACCTGCCCCTCCTTTGTCTGAAAGCTCGGTATTGCTTATAATTTCTTTATATAAAGACTTTAAACCATCTTTATCCAGACTATTTATCAGATTTAATTTATCGGTAAGCCCGGGTATATTTTTCTTTTGGATAGAGTTGCCAGAAATGATATTATAATCTCCTTTGTCTTTTCCAATAATGAAGATGGCATTGTCTTTAGTATATTGTTCGTTTATTACAATATCAGTGTGTTTACAGATATTTTGGAGGCATTCTACCATTACATTAAAGACTTTACGTTTTATTCCTTCTTCTTCGCCAACAGATTCCAGGTTGCGTTCTGCCATTGAAAGAACAGATTTGGTAATATCCTGTGTAAACTCGCCCTCGTAAACAAGGACAAGCTGCTTGCTCAGCATTATTTTATGCAAATCAAAAACATACTCCATTTCAGTTAATTTAATTTTTATTGTGGATTAATTGTATTAAAACCTTACTCCTATCAAAAGGACATCGTCTATTTGTTTTTCATGGCCTCTCCAATTTTCAAAGAGATTATCAAAATCCTGGTGCTGGGAACTCATGTCTTCATTGTCTTTATTTTGAATTATCAGATCCTTTATTCTGGTAGGTGATAATTTTCTGTTTCCATCAGGCCCGCCAAACTGATCAGGATATCCGTCAGAGCTGAAGTAAATGGTATCGCCGGGTTCAACTGAAAATTTGTAATTGGTAAAATTTGTCTGGTTTTTATAAATACCTCCACCAATCGGGAATTTATTCCCTTTAAATTCTTCCAGGCCAGCTTTCCCGCTTTTATACAAAGGCCTGTGTGCTCCGGCAAATTCCACCTCCATTTTTTTAAGGTTTATTTTACACAGGGCAATGTCCATTCCATCTTTTGTTTCCGATCCTTCCTGGTCTTGTTTCAAAGTTTGTGTCACACCTTCGTCCAATAAATCCAGTATTTTGCCTGGCTCTGTTATCTTACGGCTTTTAACGATTTCTGTTAGGATAAAATATCCTATTAACGAAAGTAATGCCCCAGGTACACCATGTCCGGTACAGTCTACTGCTGCAATAAAGATATCATCGCCCATTTGCACAAACCATGGGAAGTCTCCGCTGATCACATCTCTTGGCTTATAAAGAACAAATGAACTTGGCAGAGCATGCTTAATCACTTCATCGTCAGGCACAATTGCCATCTGAATTCTTTTAGCGTAATTGATACTTTCAGTAATTTTCCTGTTAGTAAGCTGTATTTCAAGCTCGCTCATTTTTCTTTCTGTAATATCACTTGATACCATCAAAACAGACTCCAGCACATGGTGTTCATTAAATTCCGGGATTCCGTTTATACTGAAAAATTGCTTCTGGCTGCCATTCTTGATTTCGTATTCCTTATTTATTTTGGTTTTTTTCTCAATACTTTCATTGATTATACTTTGCCAGGCATTGATAAGTACCTCATCCATTCCAGATTCTCCTAAAAGTTTTTTTATTAACTCGTCAGGTTCTTTATCTGTAAGATGTCTGATAGCAGGGTTTACATAAAAGAATTGCCCATCCTTGTTAAACCTGCAAATAATATCAGGCGAGTTTTCCGACAATGATTGCATTTGACTGCGCATTCTGCTTTCTTTTTCAGCAGTCCTTCTTTCTGTAATGTCACGTGCGTTGAAAACTATTCCTTTCACAGCACGTTCATCCAACATATTTCTGCCTGTAACTTCAAGCCAGGTATATACCCCGTTTTTAGAAAGATAACTGTATTCTGCCGTTACAATTTGGGTTTTATCTGCCAAAAGCGACTGTATCATAGTTTCAAAATCCTGAAGACCTTTCGGATGGATCCTGGTGTGCTCATTTGTATTTACAAGTTCCTGTTCTGAATATCCCAGTATTTTTGTTACCGAAGGGCTGACATATTGAATTGTACCTTGTTTATCATAGATGGTAATAACCTCTGAAGAGTTTTCAAGAAGCACATGAATCCTTTTCTGGCCACGGTTCACTTCTTCAATCTGTTCGTTCAGGTTGATGTTTGCTTTTTGCAGTTGCTCCTGGGTTGTCTGCATTTCTATGGCGTTCAGATGCAGTTGTGCCTGGCCTTCCTGAAGTTCTTTGCCTAATTGCTGAGATTCTTTTAGTAGTTTTATAGTCCGCTCGTTTACTTTTAGGGAGTAAATAGTCCTGGCAATTGTATTGCTTAATTCAGTCAGATAATCACGGCTTACTTTTGAAAATGTGTCCAGCGAAGAAAGCTCAATTGCCCCGAAAACAGTTTCATCGGTCATCAATGGAAAAATAAAAAGGCTCTGCGGCTTTTTATCCCCTAAAAGCCCTGAGGTAATATAAGAGTAACTTTCCGGAATTTCAGTTCTATAAATGGAATCTTTTTCCAAAACACAAGCACCTACAAATCCCTGCCCCATGGCAAATTTGGCATTGAGGTATTTCTTTTTGTTATAGGCATAGCAGCCCATCATTTCTATAAAGTTATTTCCGGACTCATCTTCATTGACCACATAAAACGCTCCTTGAATTGCCCCTACGCGTTTTACAAGGTATGGCAAGAGTTGGTTTGCCAGTGAAGAAATATTATCGTTTGAACGAATAATGTTACCTACTTCCGAAACACCTGTAATGATCCAGCTTCTTTCTTCTTCCCTTACTGCTGCCTGGAGGAGATTTTCCTTCATGGCAAGCAACGATTTGTTTAATGCCTCGTCTTCTTTTCTGATGTTAAGTTCTGCGTTTAAGTCACCACTTCCGATCCTATCAGCGAATGCAGTGATTTTATTGATCATCTCATGCTGGTTTTTGATAATATTTTCAGCCTTACTTAATGTTGTTTGAAACCTGTATGAAAATACAAATCCTGCAATTCCTAATATCACTGGTGCCCCAATTGCCACAGTAAATGCCGGGATCCGGGTAGCCAACTCGAAAACATTATAAGTTTGTGGTTTTAAGAAAAATATAATGACGGCATATCCGACAATAGGAAATACGAAACCGGCCGCTGCACCAATCAGGGAGTATTTTAAAATATTGAAAATGTATTTGTGATTTAGTCGGGCCATGGTTATGCTAATTCACTGATGTGTTCAAGAAATTTTTCATCTTCCTCATTAAATTCATTAAAAGAAGCAAGCTCCAATACTCCATTTACCTTTCCGTTATGCTTAAAAGGAATAATCAGCATATTAGAAGGACTTGCCTTGCCAAGCCCTGAAATAATAGAAACATAACCATCAGGTATTTTTTTTAGGTTCATAATTTTGCCTTCTAATGCAACCTGGCCGGATAGTCCTTCCCCAAATTCAAATATGACTTCTTGATTTTGGGGGATATGGTACGCAAATGAAGAGGATAATTTCAGCTTTGGCCTGTCGGCTTCATTTTCAATTTTAAAATAAGCTGCCTGGCAGGCATTCAGGTCTTTTACCAGTTGTCTGGTGATAAAAGAGCCGAAATCCTGGGTATTAAGTTTCTCTGTAAAGTTTTTTTCAAATTCGATTTTACGTTGAGCAAGCCTTTTTTCTGTTTGTGCCTTTTCTATTTCCAGTTTGATTTTTTTCAGGTCTATTTCTCCATTTTCATCTTCTATGACTTTTTTACTGATATAGTTTTTCGTAAAATGATTAAAGAGATATAGAAGCGAGAAAGTGGAAAAAGTGCAGGTAGCTACTGTTGAAGTCAAAAACAAAATCTGATCTTCTATATGAAGGTAAAAAAGTACAACATTTGCTAGCGTAAGTGCCGAGAATGCTATTGTGAGAATAAATAAAATGTATTTAGGCTTATTTAGCATAGTTCCTTATTTAAAAAACGGATAATATCATCTGTTTTTAAGACCTGGTCAATTTGTGTAATATTCAAGGCAGCAGTTGTCATTGTATTAATGGTACATTCTTCAGGATCCTGAACAAGGGTATAGCCACCACGCTCTTTTAATCTTTTCATTCCCCAGGCGCCATCGCGGTTAGCGCCGCTTAGTATTATGCCCAATGCTTTTTCTTTATAAACATAAGAGGCCGTATCGAAAGTCAAGTCTATAGCTGGCCTGGAATTGTTCACCATTTCATCTGTAGAGATGGCAAATTGGTTGCCAAGTTCTACATAAAGATGGTAATTGGCAGGGGCCAGGTAAACTACCCCTTTGCGTATTTTTTCCTTGTCAAGCGGCTCAACAATAGGTCTTTTAGATTTTATAGAAAGCGCTTCTACAAACCCATTCCTTACATGCTTCAACCTGTGAAGGCATAATATAATGGGGATATCCATTTTCTCATCCAATTCTGCAAGCAAGCGCACAACTACCTGAAAACTTCCGGCAGAACCACCAATAATAATTGCTTTGAATTTATCTTTAAACACTGTGGTCAAAAAGTAAAAATCTCCAATATTAGTCTCTTATTTTTTTGAAGATTTTTTCTTCATTGTTCACTGTTATAAACTTGCTGGCTATATCACACCAAACAAGGGTTTCTTTGGAGCCTACAATCAGATAGCCATAGTTAAAAAGGCTTTGGTGAAGTAGTTTAAAAACATCGTTCTGGAGATTCTGGTTGAAATAGATCAATACATTCCTGCAAAGGATCAGGTCAACTTTGGTAAAGGCAATACCACCGGCAAGGTTATGTTCCATATATGTAATGTTGGAAACAAGTTTCTTGTCCATTAAAATATTCTGTCCTTCAATCTTATAATAATCTGATAACTGGGACTTGCCACCAAACCGGAAATAATTTTTATCATTGAGTTCATGCATGTTTTTAACAGCATATTTTCCTTCTTTAGCCTTTGAAAGAATGGAATGATCAATATCGGTTGCAAAAATCTTCGCCTTGTCCAGCCAACCGTTCTCTTTTAACATGATGGCCATAGAATAAACTTCCTCTCCGGAAGAGCAGCCTGCATGCCAGATTTTTACAGATTCGTGAGATTGAAAAAGTGTTGGCAGTATTTTGTCCCTCAATTCCCGCCACATGGAAGGGTCTCGGAACATTTCAGTTACATTAACAGTTATTTCAGAAAGGAATTCTTTAAAGAAACTTGGCTCGTTTCGTAATTTTACCATAAGTTTATCAAAAGTATCAAACTTGTAAATTTCAAGTATTCTTAGAAGCCTTCGTTTAAATGAAGAAATAGCATAATTCGAAAAATCGTAATCATATTTTTCTTTCACAAGTTGGGTTAACAACCTGAGATCATTAATTTCAATATCTTCAATCATAGCGTAAGCCACGGGTCAGTGTTAGGAGGAGTAATTTTTATATCTTCACCAAAAAATATAAAGGGTTGTACGCAACAGACACGTCCAGGTTATTGAATGTATTAAATTAGGGAACATTGATCTTATTTTACAATTTTTTCACTTATGTCGCACCAACTTTATTAAAGCTGATATCTCCTTTCAGTCATAAAATAAAAACATGGCTCGAAGCAACCGCAAACTGGAAATCGGATCTTTTGACCTCAGAAATTATTTCTTGCCAATGCAATGTATGGTTTCACTGTGCCTCATTGGGAGAATATGAGCAAGGTAAGCCGGTTATGGAAGCATTAAAATCTCAGTATCCCGATATTTCAATTATTGTCACATTTTTTTCCCCTTCAGGTTACAACGCAAGGAAAAACAGTCCTTTAGCAGCTTATGTAGGTTATTTACCAATGGACACCTATCATAATGCTAAAGATTTTAT